>JBLNAA010000038.1:0-11516 GCA_050259135.1 Methylocystaceae bacterium
AATGCTTTGCGCAATCAATATCAGGGCAGCTTAGCCGAAGCTATTGCCGGACGAGCTATCTGGTATATGGAATATGGTTACACCGTTTATGGGCATACCCTTTATGCCAAGACTGGATATATTGATTGTTCACAATTCGTATCACGTGCTTATGGCGATTTTGGTTATTATGTAACTGGAGCCTCCCGCAAGTATACCACGGTTGGCACCAGGGTATCCGGGGTTTATGCCCGGAAACTGTCTACCGGAAGGTATACCCTGGTTGGCACTGAAAAACTTAAGGTTGGTGACATTTTTACTTTCTGGGCTAAGGACAGCAATGGCAACAAGTATATCAGCCATGTGGCTATGTACGTAGGAACAGTGAATGGCAAGCCGATAATTATTAACACGGTTAAAGGTCATCCGACCGCCATTGGTTTTGCAGACAATTACTCCTACTGGTATGGTTCCAACCTTTATGATGTACGCCGGGTGTTGCCCGCCAACGCTTTCTATCGGGGTGGGGCTGCTATCAGGGATAAGGGACCGGTAATTCCCGCAGTCTATCAGATGCCAAAGGGTACTGTAATACTGCCTAAAAACCTGAGCAAAGGTTTTTAAATCATAAATATAAAAGAGGAACGTTGTTATAGCGTTCCTCTTTTTTTATCTACCATAATGTCTTTGCTTGACCTTTAATTTTGAAACAATCGGTCATTAAATTTTAATTTGGATGAGGACGGGCAACTGCCCAAACTGCAGCGTATTTGGTCTGATTTTCCAGAAGGAAAGGACTTAGTTTAAGTCGAAGGTTTCTATGGTAAGTTATTATTTTGCAACAAGGGAGGAGTTCTATGCGCAGCAGAAAATGTACTACATTACTGAACTCACTGTTGGTATTGCTGATAACGGCGGTACTGGTTTTGCCTGCAGCCGCAACCGTTCAGGCAGCAGGAACTTATCCATCTGACTATGCTCAGCGGGTAGCCCATTATAACCAGCATGAAAAGCCGATTCTTGATATTATGCGCACCAGGTATACCGGTGGCAGTCTGGCCGAAGCGATTGGAGCCCGGGCCATGTGGTATATGGAATATGGTTATACCGTTTACGGTCACACCCTTTATGCCAATACCGGCTACATTGACTGTTCGCAATTTGTTTCCCGGGTTTATGCCGATTACGGGATTTCGATAACCGGAGCTTCGCGTAAATATACTTCCGTTGGAACCGTAGTGTCAGGAGTATATGCCCAGAAGCAGTCCAATGGTAAGTATGCCCTGGTAGGAATAGATAAGCTTAAGGTAGGCGACATTTTTACCTTTTGGGCGAAAGACAGCAGCGGTAATAAATATATCAGTCATGTGGCCATGTATATAGGAAAACCAAATGGTATTCCTACTATAATCAATACGGTTAGCGGCCACCCAACAGCCCTAGGATTTATGGATAATTTCTCCTATTGGTACGGTTCCAATCTCTATGATGTACGCCGGGTGCTGCCAGCTAATGCTTACTATCGGGGCGGCGCAGCCATCAATGATAAGGGCCCGGTAATACCTGCAGTTTATCAAATGCCGATTGGCGATGTAGTGATGCCGGGTGCTCTAGCGAAAGGATTTTAATCAGTCTAACGGTAACCGGGAATCCCGAATTAGGGTTTCCGGTTATTTTTTTTGTGATATTATCGAACTGGTGCCCATTTAATAAATAAGCTGACAGCGGAAAGTTGCAGATAGGTATAACACGAGTATAATAGGTTAATAGAATAAAAGGTTAAATATGGAACCTATATATAAGGGGGATTACCCGTGGCAGAGATTAAGAATCCGCTGGAAGACTTGATGAAAACGGTTATGGATGGAATCAAGAGTATGGTTGATGTAACCACCGTAGTCGGAGAACCGGTTCGGGCGGGAGAAGAAACATTGATTATACCAGTTTCTCAGGTCAAGGTGGGTTTTGCCGCTGGCGGCGGTGAATACAATACGGTGGCGAAAACCGATAAGTTACCTTTCGGGGGCGGCAGCGGCGCTGGCGTCACGGTGAAACCGGTAGGCTTTTTAGTAGTTCATAACGATGATGTGCGCATGTTAAGCGTTGACGGTCACAGTAATCTCGCGGAAAAACTAGTTGATGTAGCTCCGGTACTGGCGGATAAATTAAAACAGGCAATGAATAGCCGCAGCAGCCAACATAAAACTTCGGGTTGCTGCCCTGAACCAAACCCTGAAGCCAACTGTTAAATACTTTATAAAAATATACCCACATAAAATTCAAAGCGCCCTCATCGAAGGTATGAATTGCCACCGATGAGGGCATCTATATAACAACGATGAATCAGTGTCAGCACAATTAGGGGGCACTGATAAAAGACTGGTTGCTCTTCGAGGAGCACCAGTTTTTTTGCTTTAATCAAGTCAATTGGGGGAATACTTATATGTTGCGGCAGATTAGACAATTAATATTGGGTAATAAATTATCTAATGCCCAGCTAAGTGGGGAAAAGTTTAATATCTTTTGGGGTCTGCCGATATTGGCCAGCGATGCCATCTCATCAGTAGCCTATGCCATCGACGAAATTCTCTGGGTATTGATCCCGGTAGCAGGAGCGGCTTCTTATATCTGGCTTCCGCGAATAGCCGGGACGATAATTCTGTTATTGGTGATTTTAACATTCTCCTATCGTCAGACCGTGACCGCCTATCCTAACGGCGGAGGTTCGTATATGGTAGCCAAGGAAAACCTGGGCCTTTTTCCGGGACTGGTGGCGGGTGCTTCCCTGTCGGTTGATTATGTGTTAACGGTTGCTGTGAGCATCAGTGCGGCGGCTTCAGCGATCATATCGGCGATTCCTGCCGTGCAGCACCATCGAATACTAATTGCCTTGATATTTATATTGTTGTTGGTAATTGGCAATTTGCGCGGCATTAGGGAGTCAGCCAGGATTTTCAGCTTTCCCACTTATGCATTTTTACTCGGCTTTCTGGTGCTGATTGGATTTGGCTTATTAAGGTATTTCAGCGGCGCAGCGCAGCCAATAGAGCATCCAACGACCACTGCTGCCGGTTCAGCGGTAACTTTCGGTACCGCTGCCGTGACCCTGGTACTGCTGTTAAAAGCCTTTTCTTCCGGTTGCAGTGCCTTAACCGGGGTGGAGGCGATTGCCAATGCGGTTCCCAATTTCCGAGCACCTGAAATCAGAAATGCGCGCATATCCTACTCCTTGTTGTCGATATCGGTATTGGTTACCTTCGGCGGCAGTGCGCTGCTTGGTATGCTCTATCAGGCAGTTCCCAGTTCAGAACAGACTTCCATTGCCCAAATTACCAGGGCTGTCTTTGGAACCGGGGTTATGTTTTATTTTATTCAAGCGACGACGGCCATAATTCTGGGACTGGCAGCTAATACCGCTTTTGCTGGTTTCCCCACTTTGTTATCTGTATTGGGGCAGGATCGCTTTGCTCCCCGACAGATGGCAATGCGCGGCCATCGTTTAAATTATAATAACGGAATCGTTACTCTGGCGCTGCTGGCTAGTTTACTGGTAATTATTTTTAGGGGTGACCCCCATCTATTAATACCCCTGTACTCAATTGGCGTATTCACCTCTTTTACCTTGTCACAGGCAGGTATGTTCTTGCATTGGTGGCGGTCAAGGCCGGAAGGTTGGAGGCATCGAGCCTTTATTAATGGATTAGGTGCTGTGGTTACCCTGGTGGCAGTGGTGGTTATTGGTATGGAAAAGTTTACCCAGGGTGCTTGGATTGTGTTTGTGGTGGTACCCGTTATGGTTACCGGCATGTATTGGATTTATCATCACTACCGGTCACTGGCGCAGCATCTTGATGTCCCTAATGCTGATTTGGAGCACCTGGAGTTTGATGTTAATTATGAACATTACGTCATTATACCAATCGACAGTTTCAATAGAATGGTGCTGAGAACGCTAAGATATGCGCGCAGTATGAGCCCACACGTAATCGCATTTCATGTTGAGGTTTTACCCGGGGAGGCGGACAAACTAAGACAGAAATGGAGCCTGTTTAAAACGGATATCCCACTGGTAATCAAATCTTCACCTTACCGGGAAGTAATCGGTCCGCTGCGGGACTACATCAATTCGGCAGAACTTCACGCCCGCAAGGGAGATTTAATAACCGTACTGCTCCCTCAGTTTGTGGTTAAACACTGGTGGGAAGCTGCTCTGCATAATAACACCAGTCTTTTTATTGCCAATGGACTGTTTCATCAGCATAATGTAGTGATTTCCGTGCTGCCTTTCAATATCGAGGATCTGGAAGAGGATTGGAGTGATCTAGAAACACGCAGAAAAAAAAGACGGCAGTACCGGCAGGGACCAATTGTGGAAATTTAATTTCAGTCCGGCCTTTTCACAGATTCGTTAATAAGTATATTTTATATATTAAAATATGTTGGATTGGACGTATGTTTGTTGTAACATATTACTAAACGATACGCTTAGTAATATTCCGAACGTAATATGCAGTATGGGGAAAGGAGTTACATACGTTGATTGATCTGGCCAAAGAGTATCATCAGAAAGTGATAACCGCGAATGAAGCAGCTTCCCTGGTTAAATCAGGTGATTCGGTACAGTATGGTGAATTTGTACTCTTCCCGGCGCAGGCAGATGCTGCTTTGGCCGCCAGGGCTGAAGAACTAAAGGAAGTTCAGATCAGGGGAACCTGTTACCCGGTAATCCCAGAAGTAGTAAAGGCTGACCCCCGGCGAGAACATTTTGTACTCAATGACTATCATTTTGGGGTAGCATCCCGGCGGCTCGCCGAACAGGACTTAGCCAGCTATATACCCATCACGTATCATCAGGCGCCCCGAATTATTAATAAATATGTGGATGTTGATGTAATGTACCTGACAACCACTCCTATGGATGAGCGGGGATATTTTAACTTTGGTCTGGCTAATTCAGTGGCTCCAGCTGCTATTAATAAAGCTAAAACCCTGGTGGTAGAAGTAAATCCCAATGTACCTTATTGTCTGGGCGGTAACCAGGAGTCAGTACATCTTTCACGGGTCGATTATATTATTGAAGGTGATAACCAGCCGCTGATTCAGGTAAATTCTCCACCGGCTAAAGAGATCGATTTTAAGATCGGGAGCCTGGTAATGAAAGAGTTGGAGGATGGTGCGTGCCTGCAGCTGGGCATCGGCAGTCTGCCTAACCTGGTAGGGACTATGATTTCTGATAGTGACCTCAAAGACCTGGGAGTACATACCGAAATGTTAGTGGATGCTTACGTGGATATGTATGAATCCGGGCGCATAACCGGGGCCAGAAAGCAGATTGACCGGTATAAAATGACCTATACCTTTGCGATGGGCAGCCAGCGGCTTTATGATTTTCTGCACAATAATCCGACCTGTGCCTCTTATCCGGTCAGTTACTGTAACGACCCCAAGATAATTGCGGTAAATGACAAGGTGGTAGCTATAAATAATGCGATTGAGGTTGATCTGTTCAGTCAGGTATGTTCTGAAACCGCAGGCACTCGGCAGATATCCGGAACCGGCGGTCAATTGGATTTTATTTTTGGGGCCTTTGCCTCCCATGGAGGTAAGGGGCTGATCTGCCTTAGCTCCACTTATACCGGCAAAAATGGGGAACTGAAATCGAGAATTGTACCTACTCTCTCTTTGGGGTCAGTTGTTACGGTGCCGCGTTCGATTGTTCATTATGTGGTGACTGAGTATGGGGTGGCCATGTTAAAAGGTAAATCGACCTGGCAGCGGGCGGAGGCTTTAATAAATATTGCCCATCCGCAATTTCGTGATGAATTGATTAAGGCAGCGGAAGAGGCTAAAATTTGGCTTAGGAGTAATCGCATAAATTAAGCAGAATTATAGAATCCATAAATAAGGGGTTCAGCTCATCACCGGGGGAATCCCTTATTTTTATGGCTGTTGGCCGTTATAAAGTCTAATATGTGAGGTTACTACCTCAAAACCGCTGCCTTTGCGGCGAACCTCATAATTGAGCATTACCCGTTCACCATTTTTTAAAAGAGGGGATGGGATCAGGGCTTCCATTACTATCAGGTGGCCTTCATTACCATCAACCAGGTAAGCGCTTAAAAACTGAACTTCTTTAAAGGATAAACGCTTGGTACCATTTTGCTTGGATAACTTTTGTAAGAAGGGTTTAATCTCATTATTAATCAGCCTGGCGTTCTGCGGTGTGCTTACTGCCAGTGCCTGGTCAAATTGATAACGGGCAATAAAAAGAGCATATTTATCAGCAAAAACCAGAGCCGGCATTTCAGCCTTTGCCTTGGGTTTGGCGGCACTCTGACAGCCGATCAGAGGAGTGAGCATTAAAAGAACCAGGGTCAGACAGCGTATAATACGGGCCGGGTGCATATATATACCCCCAAAAAAAGACCGGAAGCCCGGCCTTTTTGTTTCTTATAAGCGAGTAGGTACTGATGAGGTTGTGGATGATGCTCGGGGAGCAAAGGTACTGCACATGGTGCCCTCACTGGATTCTACTTGCATATCACCCATGGAACGAACCTCGACACCATCGGCATGACATTCGTAGCTGTGGTTATACTTGCATTCTTCGCACATACATTTACTTACCTGCGGCATTATTGTTGCTCCTTTCATAATGATAATTACCTGTTAGATTCTAGTATTTCCGGCCTTGCCGGTATTATTACAACCACCTCCCGTTTCCATAATGAAGGAGAAAAAGGTCAAAGTATCGAATATTATAACCAAAAAAGACGAATTATGGGGTGGGGAAAATGAGGAACTCAGCGGGCTTAAAGATAGAAAAATGTTCTAACTGGCAGGCGGATTATCAATCTAAGCTTTGTTCTCCCGAACAGGCGGCAGCCCTGGTGAAAAGCGGTGATGTAATAAGCCTGAGCGGGGGGACCAGCGTCCCGGTTGGGTTTTGTGAGGCGCTGGGTGAGCGGGCTGCCGAGCTTAAAGGGGTAACCCTGCTGATGGGTTTTGCTTTGAGAAAGTACCAGGTTATGCAGCCGGAGTTACATGATAGTTTTCACATCGAAACTGTATTTGTAGGCCAAATGGAACGGCAATGTATCAAGGCCGGTAATGCTTCTTATGTTCCGATTCACCTGCAGCAGGTAGGAGCCTGGCTGGATAATCGCAAGCCCAATATGGTTGCAGTAACGGTAACTCCTCCTGATGAGGATGGCTATATGAACCGCACCTGCTATGCGGCATTAACACATCGTCGTGCTTTTCAGGCTGCTGACACGGTGGTTGTAGAGGTAAATCCAGAAACTCCCTGGCTGAATGGTCAGGACTTCAAAATACATGTTTCGGAAGTCGATCATATTATTGAACAATGTACGCCAATAACTGAGATTCAGGATATACCGATTACCGATACCGAGCGGGAAATAGCCGGTCATATTTCGGAAATGATACCTGACGGTGCCACCATTCAGTTGGGGCTGGGCGGGCTGGCCAACGCTATCGGGTATATGCTAAGGGATAAGCGGGATCTGGGTATGCATGCTGAGGTAGTATCCAATTCCGTCATGGAGTTAATGAAATGTGGAGCCGTAAATGGCAGCCGCAAGACTTACATGCCAGGTAAGGTGGTAGGAACCTACTGTGTGGGTAACCGGGAGTTATTTGAATTTGTCGACCATAACCCTGATTTCGAATTCTGTGAGGTAGAGACTACTAACGATCCGCTGATAATCGCCCGCAATGAGAACCTGATTTCCATCAATAATGCCTTAATGATAGATTTGACCGGTCAGGTGGCTTCTGAATCAATTGGTCACTACCAGTACAGTGGCACCGGCGGCCAGGTTAATTTCGTACAGGGAGCCCGGTTGTCCCCGGGGGGTATAAGTATACTGGCTTTGAGTTCTACCTACCGGGATAATAAAGGAAATATTCAGTCTCGTATCCTGCCCGATTTTCCAGTAGGAACTGTGGTAACTACTTCCCGGTGTGATGTGCAGTACGTGGTTACTGAGTTCGGAGTGGCCAGCTTACAGTATAAGAGTATCGCAGAAAGAGTCAGGCAATTGGTTCTGGTAGCACATCCTGATTATCGGGAGGAGCTTATCGTGAAAGCACGTAAGGCGGGCTGGATTTAAGATAGGATTTGTGGTTTAATCAGAAACATTAAGATGAAAAAAGCAAACCGATAAACGAAAGCTGAGGTCAGTTGTGGACAAACTGCATCTGGAATGTACTATCGAAATCGGACAGTGGTATGAGGACTGGTTTGGGCGCTATTTTCGAGTATATAACCTGGAGCCGGCCAGTGACCCCTGGAAATCAAACGTACATATTATTTTCACCAATAACCTGGGTGAGGATGTGCCGCGTAAGGAGCCGCACATTATGGAAGCCAGGCAGGTTGCAGGACAATGCCAGTTGCAGGGGATGCTTAGCCGGACTTAATTAACCCCCCTTATAGAGTATTTTTAACAGCCGGAGGGTATAATTGGTAGGAAACTATAGGTGAAGGGAGAAACAAGTTGGAAAAAAATCCGATTGTCACCATCGTTATGGAGAATGGCGGACAAATTAAAATTGAATTGCTGCCGGATATGGCCCGTAATACGGTTCGTAACTTCGTATCCCTGGTCAGCAGCGGCTTTTATAACGGGCTGATTTTTCACCGGGTAATACCTAAGTTTATGATTCAGGGCGGATGCCCGGAGGGGACAGGCATAGGAGGCCCGGGGTACAGCATTAAGGGTGAATTCAGTCAGAATGGGTACCCAAACTCACTGCGCCATGACCGTGGAGTAGTCTCTATGGCTCGGGCGGCCAGCCCTAATTCGGCGGGTTCGCAGTTTTTTATTATGGTGGATAGGGCCCCGCATCTTGATGGGCAGTATGCCGCCTTTGGTCAGGTCATTGAAGGTATGGAAGTGGTTGATGCCATTGTAGGGGTCAAACGCGATCGCAATGATCGTCCGCTGGAGGATCAGCGGATCAAGGAAATGACCGTGGAGACCTTTGAAGTGGAATGGGAAGAACCGGTTAAAGCCTGAGATGTGGTAATAAAAATATCTGAGCCTGCAGATTGTTCTGCAGGCTTTTACTTTTATTACTCAATTTTAGCAGGTGGATAACATCTTTGGCCCATGGATGGAATAGCCACGGCGGCACCCTGCGGCTTCGGGAACAATTACCGCTTGTCTCCTGCCTCACCGCGTACCGCGCCAACAGCGCCTCCGTGCGCTGACGGCGCTCTCGCTGCATCCTGCAGCTCGCCACAGTTTTGAGCGTCGGCTTCGCGGATTGTTCCTCGAAACCTTGGAAAGCGCCGCCTTCGGCATTCCGATCCTGCACCAGTATTATGTCAAATGCAAATTAGTTTATTCTGCTGCCTGGTCATCCAGGTGTTCACGGCGTGGGGGGCGGGGACCATAATACTGATAATACTGGCATTCCAAACGCCCGTTAAACAGTTTGCGGCGTCGATCAGCCTGACGGCCAAACCAGTGCTCAAAGTCCTGATGGGAAGTCAGGATATAATACGACCAGGTATCCAGGTGCGTAAATACTTGTCCCATTTCTCGATATAGTGTTTTAACAGTACTCATATCTTCCAGGCGCTGTCCATAAGGAGGATTACAGATGATGCAGCCGTAGCTGTAACTGGAGGACAGCTGGGACATTGGCATTTGCTGCCAATGGATATGGTCAGCAACCCCGGCTTCGCGTGCATGATGGCGGGCCAAACTCAATACCTGGTTATCGATATCAGTTCCCCGAATTTGAAGCCGGGTATCGGTTCGAATGAGATCCCGGGCTTCCTCACGAGCCTCCGACCATACCTTTTGGGCTGTGATGGGCCAGTTCTCTGCGGCAAAGGACCGCTTTAACCCGGGGGCGATGTTGAGACCAATCAGGGCGGCTTCAATGGGAATAGTTCCCGAGCCACAGAAGGGGTCAGCTAATACCCGCTCGGGATTCCAGAAACTCAATGATATTAATGCAGCCGCCAAAGTTTCCTTCAGGGGTGCCTGGGAGGTCAGCTGTCGATAGCCGCGTTTATGCAGACCGGCACCACTCGTATCGAGAGTCAGAGTGGCAACATCATTAAACAACGCAACCTCCACCGTATAGCGGGGCCCGGTTTCTGGAAACCAGGTTACCGGATAGGAGGCTTTCAGCTTTTCCACTATCGCTTTTTTAACAATAGCCTGACAATCAGGGACGCTGAATAGCTTGGACTTAATCGACTTTCCTTCTACCGGGAAATTGGCATCAGGCGGCAGCCAATCAGCCCAGGGCAGAGCCTTGGTTCCTTCAAACAGTTCTTCAAAACTGGTGGCCGGGAATTGACTCAGGCAGACCAGTATCCGGTCTGACGAGCGCAGCCACAGGTTGCAGCGGGCAATTGCCTCGATTGGTGCGGTAAAAAAGAGGCGGCCGTTCTCGGTTTGAATATCCTCATACCCCAGCTTTTTTAATTCACGGGCTACAATAGCTTCCAAGCCAAAAGTAGCGGTAGCAACTAATCGTATGGCCGTCATACCAGGCCTCCTTAGTATTAAACGTCAGGTTACATTTTATCAGAAAACCATAGGCTATTCATTTGTAAGCTGGTTCATCATTATTGTAATCATTATCAGGGTTGCCCAGCCCTTTAATAAGGGGTGGCTTCTAAGTTACAGTTTGTTAACAATATGTTTACCGGTAAATAATACCTTTAACCCCCCTGGCGGCTACAATAAAGCCAGCACCAGAAAATCATGGTTAGTAAAGGAGGTTTATTCAGTGAATTTTCGAAAGATGCGTCCATTAATTACGGTTGCACTAGTTTTAATCTTTACCCTTAGTTTAGGGTTAAGTGCTTTTGCTGAAGGCACGACCGAAACCTCAATATCTGACACTGCGACTGCAGCCAGTACGGTAACCACTTCGACCAGTACCACTGATTCTACTGCTGCCACCACGGTTAACAGTTCGGACAGCCAAACTGCTTCAACGGGTACCACTACTGACACGGTAACCACTCCGGCCAGCCCAACAGAACCTGCTGCTTCTACAACCACACCATCGGTTATGCAAAAAGGTAAAGCCAAGGTGCAGAATATTCGCCAGCAGTTAAATCAGTTAAGAAAGGCTCAGCAGCAAGTACAGGTTCAGGCCAAAAAGCAGCAAAAGCTGATGTCAGCTGTACAGTTTAAACAACTCTTGAATCAGGAAGTTGACCGCCCGATTAAAGTTGCTCAGAAAAAGAATGTTGCCGGGGCCCGTATTGGTGTGGTCAAAAAAATTGAGACTGCCGATAATGGTAAGATCAAGATTTTGGTCCAACGGGGTGACCACAGCAAAGTTTTCAACCAATATTTTACTTTTAACATCGATCCGGCCAAAATACTTGTCTATGACCGTCCGACCAAAACTCAAAAAACCTTGAGTGATGTCAAAGCAGGAGATGTAGTTAGAATAATACCGGTGCGTGGCGCATCCCTGTTCTTAATTGATATAATAGCGCATCCGGCAGCAGCGCCAGTACCGGTGCCAGTACC
>JBLNAA010000039.1:0-5749 GCA_050259135.1 Methylocystaceae bacterium
TTGACCATTGGATCAGTAAAACCCTGGCCAATGATTCACCGCGGCAGGGCTTGGTAACCATGAAGGATGCGAATGGCTGTTTACACCGCTTAAGCTGGATCAGTTCCCTGCTGTACACCCCAGATGGGGAGGTTGAAGGAATATTAGTTTTAGGAGAGGATGTAACTGAACGGGAGGGGGCGGCTAAAGCCCTGCAAAAACAAGTTGCCTATTTAAATACCATAATTGATAACTTAAGTGAATTATTTTGTACATTTGACCGGGAGTTTAAGGTTACTTTTATCAATAAAATGTCTACCGAGGTAATCGGATATGATGCCAATGCACTGACTGGCAAGTCCCTGCCCAACCTGCTTCAGATTACCAACCGGGAGTGGGATAAGATAAAACCGCAGTTAGAAATCGGGGCATCGGTAAGCTGGGAACAGACAATTCATCATCGGAATGGAGATATCAAGGTTCTGCGAGTTAACTCTGCTGTCTTATGGGAAGATGATGAAATTTTAGGCGGTATGCTGTTAGGTGATGATATCACCGATGAACGCCGCGCCTTAACTGCTCTGACTGAAAACGAGTCAACGCTGCGGCAGATTACAGATAACATGACCGACCTGATCAGCCGTCTGGATCCGCAGGGCAAAGTGCTTTATGCCAGCCCTTCCCATTATTCGGTATTGGGTTATCAGCTGGATGAATTAAAACAGCTGACCCTGAAAGACCTGGTACACCCCGATGACCTTAATAATAGTATTAAAGCGCTTAAAATGGCTCTTCGGCAGGGAAAAACTTCTCGTAATCAACAGCGTTCCCGCCACGCCAATGGCAGTTATATCTGGACCGAAACGGTGACCAACCCATTGATTGAAAATGGCAAGATAACCGGTGCTATCATGAGCAGTCGTGATATTACCGAACGCAAAAAACTGGAGGATGATCTGCGCTTTTTAAGTGTCCATGACCCCCTGACCGGACTCTATAACCGTACCTATTTTGAAACGGAAATGGAGCGCTTAGACGGCGGCCGTTATGATCCGGTAGGTATCGTAGTCTGTGACCTGGATGGCCTCAAGCTGGTTAATGATACGCTCGGGCATGAAGCTGGAGATCGTCTGTTGATATCTACCGCTGCCGTGCTGAAACAGTGTTTCCGGCAAAGCGATGTAGTTTCCCGGGTAGGCGGCGATGAGTTCGCCATCCTGCTTCCGGGGAGTCAGCATGACCAGTTAGAGATGCTGGTAAACCGAATTTATGAGGGGGTTGCTTATTACAATTTTGATAACCCTGACCTTCCGCTCAGTCTTTCCGTAGGGATGGCGGTACGCGGCAGCCGGACGGTTAGCATGCGTGATGCTTATAAAGAAGCGGATAATGAAATGTATCGAGTTAAGCTCAATCGCAGTAAAAGCGCCCGCAGTGCTGTGGTTCAAACCTTAATGAAGGCTCTGGAAGCTCGCGACTATATCACTGAAGGTCATGCTGAACGCTTACAGGAGCTGGCAGCCCGAATGGGCAGAAGGCTGGGACTAAGCGACAATACCATAACCAGCCTGCAGCTGCTGGCTCAGTTCCATGATATTGGTAAGGTTGGCGTGCCTGATCGTATCCTGTTTAAACCGGGGCTGCTTACGGAAGAGGAGTATGCCGAGATGAAGCGGCATTGTGAGATTGGCCATCGCATCGCCCTGGCTTCGCAGGAATTATCTTCTTTGGCCGAGCTTATTCTTAAGCATCATGAATGGTGGGATGGCAAAGGCTATCCAAGTGGCCTGAAGGGACATGATATACCGCTGGAATGCCGTATTCTGGCTCTGGCAGATGCTTATGATGCCATGACCAGCAACCGGCCTTATCGCCAAGGTATGGAGCACAGCGATGCCTTGTTGGAAATAGAGCATCATGCCGGCACTCAATTTGATCCAGTTTTAGCGGAGATCTTTGTCGATATGCTGTGGGATGATGGAGCACGTTATGATTCTTAATCTGATTCCAGGCGTAACCCGTTTATAAAGCAAAGGCCCCGGAGCCAGGATGCTCCGGGGCCTTTATTTTTATTTTAGTATGCGTTGTAGCCATCTTTGGTAAGGTATTTGCCGATGACCATTCTTTGTACCTGTACGGTACCTTCAAAGATCTGCATGATTTTCGCGTCGCGCATGTATTTTTCCACCGGATACTCTTTGGTATAGCCATAACCACCGAAGATCTGAACCGCATCAGTCGAAACCTTCATAGCGGTGTCGGCCGCATACATCTTGGCTATGTTGGAAGTAAGCTTGAACGGCAGATCATTATCCTGTTGGTAAGCAGCCTTCCAATAAAGCAAACGAGAAGCTTCAACCGCCGCAGCCATATCAGCCAGCATAAACTGGATGGCCTGGAAGCTGGAAATCGGCTTGCCAAACTGAGTTCTATCATTAGCATAAGCAATGGCTGCTTTGAGAGCAGCGGTCGCAACCCCGGTAGCCATGGCAGCGATTGCGGTACGGGAGAGGTCGAGGGTCTCCATCAAAATAGGTGTGCCCTTGCCTTCACCACCCATGCACATCGAGCCAGGAACCCTTACATCTTCAAAGATAACCTGAGTGGTACTGGTGGAGCGGATACCCAGTTTATCTTCTTTGGGACCTATTGAAACGCCGGGCAGGTCGCGATCAACCATAAAAGCGCAGATACCTTTGTTGCCCAGGTTTTTATCCATGGTGGCAAATACAGAGAGATTCTTGGCAAATCCGCCGTTGGAAATAAACTGTTTGGTTCCGTTTAAGATCCAGTCATTACCATCCTTGACACACTTGGTAGTCATGCCCAGAGCATCTGAGCCAGCACCCGGTTCAGTCAAACAAAAAGCGCAGACGGCCCCATCCAACATGCGGCCATACCACCATTTCTTCTGCTCATCATTAGCGCCTACCCAAATGGGGTCGGAGGCGAGCAAAGTTGAGGCAACCAGGGTGACTGCCATACCGGCATCCCCGGCTGCAATTTCCTCAGTAACCAAATACTTGGAGAGCCAATCCAAACCGTCTCCGCCATATTCTGCGGGAACACCGATTGTCATCAGGCCGAGATCCTGCATTTTTTTGATTGTGTCAAAAGGTACAGAATCAGTTTTGTCCCATTCAATGGCATAAGGTGCGATCTCATTGGCAGCAAAATCAGCAGCCATACTCCGAATCATTTCTTGTTCATCGGTCAACTTAAAATCCATACAACAAATACCTCCCCAACTTTAGTAACATTAATTTCGTCGGGACCCCCCCAGGTCCCAGGGGCAAAGGAAAATTAACTTGGCAAACCAGGAAACTTTTTTGAAAAACGACACAACAACATATAAAACGACAAAGTTCTTTTTACATAGTAGCATAATAGGGCTAACAAAGATCAACAAATTATTACATTAACAATATTTAAATCTTATAATTTTTCCGAAAAATTAAAAATTATAGGATGATCCTTACAAGTTTATTTAACAATTAGGTTTTAAACCTATTAGGAATGCGGATTTTGGACAATACTGTATTGGTAACTATAGACATTATTATACAATAAGAAAAATATGGAAGTACATAGAAAAAGGAACAAGAAGACAAATATGGTACGAAGTGTATCAAATATGCAGACTCTGATAGGATAATATTTAGTCACTAAGCTCCTAATACAGCATCGGAGGTTTAACGATTGAGATTATGGAGTATTAATCCTCAATACTTAGATCAACAGGGGTTAACGGCATTGTGGCGGGAAGGATTACTGGCGCAGAAAGTTTTACGGGGTGAAACCAGAGGCTACCGTAACCACCCGCAACTGATTCGCTTTCAGGAGACTGTCAACCCGGAAGCGGCAATTGGCCGTTATTTGGAACACGTATATTTTGAAGCCGTAAGCCGGGGATTCAAATATCAGCGCGAGAAGATTCTGAATTCGGATTTTTCCGGTCGGATTATGGTAACCAGGGGGCAGCTCGATTACGAATTCTGGTGGCTCCTTACCAAATTGCAGTACCGACAGCCGGAAAAATACCAGGCTATATACCAGATTTGTAACCCGGCCCCTCATCCGATATTTGAGGTAATAAACGGGGGCATTGCATCCTGGGAGAGGGTAACTGATTACCCCGTAAAATAAATAGTACGGAACAGGCACCAATAAGGAGAATTAAAGAAGCCAGGGACACTGGGAAGTAATCCCTTAATTTGCCTGATTCTAAAGGATTTTGTCACCAATTCTGTTATAATAAAAAACACAAAGTTGTGCAGAAGGAGGCTTCATGGAACGTGCCAACTGACAAGCATGGTTTTAAATTGGAGTGGGGGGACAGTGCAGAACATTGGATGTTACCGGAACTGACCGCCCTGGTTTCAGTACAGAGCCTCTATGATATTCTTTTTCAATACCTGATTACCGAAGAAAAGGAAAAATTACTGACTGCCTTCACCAGAAAAGTGGAATATTATCTGACATATCGACGAACCGGCCTGGGAAATGGGCCCTTTTCCGTGCCGGAATCTGAACTTGAATTTCTGGAGGAGGGCGTCGAGGAGCTTCGTTATCTGCAGTGGTATAAAGTACCAGTTTACCAGGTGCGAGTATTTAATAATAATGGAGATACCCCTTCCCCTTTGGAGTGGGAAAACATTGAAACGATCCTGGGGAAGACCATGGTATACAACCGCGTGGATGCTGAGGATTATGGCCGCATATACGTTTACCCGAAAGATCTGTTTTAGTCTCTCGGTAATGCGAGCCAGCAGGCAATCATATAACTTAATTGGGGCATCTTGAGGGCTGGACAAAGATTAGGCGCTGGTATATCTTATAATGTACAAACCGGGAAAGGTAGACTTGGAGGTGAAGTTATGGGAGAAAAGAAAGATAAAGGACGGCCCGTAAACCTCTCCGACCTCTTGAAAATAACCCCTGTGGCTAATGAAATTCTGCGCTTGAGTGGGGAAATGAGTTATACACCTACTGACCTTTTATGGATTGTAGGCGAAATGATGGATGGCAGTGAAGATATTGCCGGGCAAGAGACAGTAATTGAGCAGGTCGAAGCGAATGAGTTTCGCCGTCATCCCACCCTCTATTTCGAGAACCTCGAGGTTGAAGAGGACGAGGAAGAGGAAGAAGAGGAATTATGGGATGCTTCTGAACTTGATGATCTAGGTGGAGATGAATTTAATAGCCTGGCTGATGATGCGATATATTCAGTAGCTATAAAAATACAGGGCAGCGGTACTTTTCCTTCCATGGGGTTTAAAGCGGATATTAAGCAAAAAGAAGATTTAAAGAAGTTTATCGATATGGTAATGGAAATGGTGGAAAGGTTTGAAGTTTAAACAGCTAAATCTTTGCCTTTAAGCAGCCGGGCGGTGCCTGGCTGTTTTCATATTTGGAGTGGGGGTGAGCAGGATGAAATTTAGGCGGCCGCTTATTTATGTACTGATTATAGTGGCTATGGTTTTAGCTTATACCCAATTAGGGATCAGTAAAAATGATGACCGGGTTACCATAACGGTACCGCCGGACCCGATTACCCGGGAGCAGATTTTTAAGGATTTTATTAATCTGGAGGATAATGAAATACCAGTGGAACCAGCACTGGGCGGTAAGTTTTTTACTACTGCCCTGAAAATTGGCAGTGAGTTTAAAGGAGTTGATGGCGATCACTTTTATGCGGCAATCGAGGATGGGCACGTATCTTACATCCTGGAGTACAGCTTAAAAGAGCAATTTGATCGTAAATTGGTAT
>JBLNAA010000040.1:0-9278 GCA_050259135.1 Methylocystaceae bacterium
GAGGCTATCACTGCTCTGGCAGCCATGGGTATCCTGGAGGTCAGACCGGGGGAAGGAACGTTCGTAGCCCATACCTCTGACCGGGAAACCATTAAATCATTGGCTATGATTCTAGCTATAGAGCGCAATTCACTGGCTGAACTAATGGAGGTACGACGTATTCTGGAGTGTGAAGCTGCTGCTATGGCAGCTCAGCGGGCTACTGAAGAGGATATCGAATTGATGGAGTACCTCTTGGGCAATATGAAAGACACGGCTGAACGTCGAGAACAAAGTGTGGAATTTGACCTCCAGTTTCACTTTGCGGTCGCCCAGGCCACCCACAATCGGGTTTTGCACCGTCTTATCAACACTCTGGATGAAATGATGCATCAGACCTTTCTTACCAATCGCCATGAAATGTATTCCAGTCCCGGAGTTGCCCGCCGTATCATAAACGAGCATCAAGCTATTCTGGATGGCATTAAGCAGGGTCAACCCGGGGCCGCCCAGCAGGGAATGGCCAGTCATCTCTCCCATGTCCAAAAGGGTTTGGAACGTGATTAATCCGCCTGCACAGTCGGGTGGGTAACCGGATGAATCAAATTATCCTTTACAATCAGCAATAAAACCGGTGTTACCATATAAATACTGGTGGTAGCAGCCGCCACAATACCGGAATCATTGATCAATCCCCCTACCACAGCTCCAGCCATAATACCAGCGAACCCTTTAAACAGATAGGGATAATTTTCCTTGATCCGCAGCATGGCTCCCGCCGGATAGAACAGAAGAACCCCTAGAGAAACCAGAATAACCATAAATACCCGACTCCAAATGGTATAACGGATAAGTTTTATGTTCATTCCTACCTTACGGCTGATAATAGTTAAAGCCTGCCCGACGCCCCCTTGAACAATCTCAGCCGCTGCTCTACCTACATGGGTCTGCTGGGCTACCGGACGACTCAATTCATAAGCAGCCAGACCCCCAACTAGCAGCATTATCAAAACCAAAACCGAAACTGCCGCTTTCCAGCCAACCTTCCAGTTGGCCAATAGCACCAGCGTAACCGCAAAGGCTAAAGGTACCGTTATTACGCCATCCGTTTGGGCTCCCATGGTGGGAGCAGCAACCAACCATGATTGCACTACAAAAAAGACTCCAACTATCAAAGCCGCCCACCTGGCCGGTAAACGTCGATATAAACCAACCCCAGTTATGATACTGGCCCCCAATAAAATACCCAAATACTCATTACCAATACCGTAATAGCGAGCTCCTGACATTGGATCGTAACCGAGCACTGAATTCTGGATTAAATAGGTTCCGGTAAGAATATCCAGATCAAGTACGACCAAAGTTATCAATGACACCAGCAGAAAAATTTTATAGGGTTGGTTTCTGGTCATCAGATAACCCAGCCAGGTTAATACTGCAGATATTATTATGACTGAAGTAATATACTGCCACTCTTTGGTCCAGGGTAAAACCGAACTGAGCAGGAAAACCAGAGGGATGACAACCAGGGAGCAAACCGTTGGTATCACATACCGGCGCAGGGCCGGCCACCCTAATATCGCCAGCAAAGCCAGGATAATCACCATTATCTGCAGGACAACATAACCCTTCACCAAAGGTGCCCGCAGACGATTAACCAATGCTGTATGGGTTCCCAGTTCCTGTACTGTTTGCAAATTACCGCTATCCCCTATTACCGAGGAAACTGGCCGGCCAACCATAACGGTGTTAGGAACCGGGAGGTTAAGGAACTGCAGGATGGTTGGTGCAATATCCGTATTCGCTACAATATAATCCCGGCGAGTCGCTGGTGAATAAAGGGCTCCTTTGCTGTAACCCGGTCCTTTTATTATCACCGGGGTAAATGTATTTTTTAATTCAACCTGGGCAGCAGGTGCTGAGGGGGAAACCACCAGCAACAGGTCATTCGCTGCAATCTGAGGTAATATACTCCCTACAAATTCATCAAGCTGATAAAGTAACTTTTTTCTTTCTGCGGCAGCCACACTGGGGGTAGCTTGATCAGCTTTTTCCAAACGAGACAAATTAGATAATTCCAATACCACTAACTGAGCCCCATTACTCAGGCTGGTCAGGTTATTAGCGATATAGCGGTAATTGGTCTGACTGGTTATATAACTGTTCTTTACCTTTTGTACCGTGTTGGGGCCCACATCTCCCAGAGCCACCCGTCCCCGGGCATCCATACCAAGAGCAGTCCCCATCCGAGACAATTCACCATTAATATCACCATTGCCGATTACACATGCTTTTTGGCCATTTTTTCGTAAAACTTCGCCGAGTGCCCCTAATTGAGTATTAACCTGAGCCTGAGCCTGCAACTGCTGGAGTTCGGGCAAATTTACTAATAATACCGCACTTTTGCCAGCTTGGTTACCGGTTAAATTGTGATAATATTCCTCGGCCGACTGACTGCGGCCCGGTACTATAGTATTGGCATTATAGGCCAGCAGGTGAAGTGCTCCCGCCTGAGCCAAGTTGCCGGCACCCATGGTCAGAGCTCCATCCTCGGAACTTCCGCTGCCCAGGGTACGATTACTCTGAACCCCCACCGATCCATCCTGGATTAGTTGGAACAGGTGAGGTGTATCGGCACGATTAAGATCATAAATAGAAAGTTTATCGATAACTAACAGGTATACCTTCCCCGTTGGACTGCTGACCGCCTTGCTCTCGCTTACCAGTCCAAAACTTAGTATCATTAATAAGATTGTGATCAGGGATATCCGTTTGACCAACGTCGCGTACTCCCCTTTAGCTTAAAAAATAATAACAATCATTTATCTATTATAAATGATTATGGATAAATTTAACTAAAGTCAGGCCACAATTATACCCCTGCTGAATTATGCAGGGGCGCAAATCCTTATAATATTATGTTTTTTACGATTTAAAATATCATACTACCCTTGTATCGCCATCATTTTTTCCAGGGCCGCTCTGCCATCACGCATTATAGGCTCTGGTACATCAATTTCTGGTTCCATGTTCAACAAACAGTTTTTAATCTTACTCAATGTGGTGGCCTTCATATTCGGGCATATCAATTCTGGGTTCGCCAGATAAAACTCTTTCTCCGGGTACAGCATCTTTAAGCGATCAACCAAACCCATTTCAGTGCCGATAATAAACTCCCGGACTGGTGAGTTTCCTACATGTTTGACCATCCCGGTGGTACCCAGGGCATGATCAGCTGCAGCTACTACTTCAGGTGCGGACTCCGGGTGAACCAAAACTTCAGCTTCCGGGTGATTCCGACGTGCTTTTTCAATATCGGCTGCTTTTAGCTTGGCATGGGTTGGACAGTGACCTTCCCATAGGTTCATCTTACTGCCAATTTTATTATTAATATAACTGCCCAAATTGCGGTCAGGCAAAAAGAGTATCTCCCGATCGGCAGGAAGGCTTTCTATTACCTGGCGAGCATTGGCAGAAGTGCAGCAGATATCGGTCAAGGCCTTGACCTCAGCTGTAGTGTTAACATATGAGACTACTACCGTGTCAGGATGTTCTTTGAGATAGGCTGATAATTGTTCAGCATCCACCATATTCGCCATCGGACAACCGGCCTCTGCTTCAGGCAAAAGCACCTTTTTATCCGGGTTCAATATTTTGGCGGTTTCGGCCATAAACCTGACCCCTGCCAGTACGATGACATCAGCCTTAGTCTCCTGAGCCCAACGAGCCAGCTGAAAGGAGTCGCCTACCTGGTCAGCTATCGCCTGTACCTCTGGACGCTGGTAACAATGGGCCAGGATAACCGCATCACGTTCTTTCTTTAACTGAGCAATTTCGGCAGCCAGGGCTTGCTGGCGGGGGGTTGTTATTCCCCAATCTATATTAACCTTGTCCATACTTCATGCCTCACTCTCTATAAATAGCTAAATTGATTGTTAAAAACTACCACTTAAGTAATACTATCAGTCATTAAAAGAGTACAAAATAACTAGGGATTTTTCAAC
Organism: Methylocystaceae bacterium; assembly: GCA_050259135.1. Lineage (GTDB taxonomy): Bacteria > Bacillota > Syntrophomonadia > Syntrophomonadales > JBLNAA01 > JBLNAA01. The sequence continues at coordinate 3,984 of JBLNAA010000040.1, forward strand.
TTAGTTTTAACCGATTACATATTAATCAAGCCCCAGACGGAAAATACATAAAAACTGACACAAATTTAGGAGGTTAATCGTTATGAAAGATAATCAGAAAGGCAAACGTGCTCCCGGGCTCCAGAACCGACATTCCAAGAATTTATTATCTGGAACTGACCGTTTGCCTAAGCATAGTCTTACCCAGGAAGAATTAAAGTATATGTGTAATCAGGGGGGGAAAACGACACCATCATATGTCGATCAAGATATGGATCCCGGTTTGGAGGTATAACACGTTTAGTGAGGCGTGGCTAAATCGCTCTGTATAGTTGACACCATCTTCCCCGCCCTGCTATAAGCTATAAGAAAGATGGTAGGCGAGGAAAAATAATGCTGTTTAAAGCATTGACCTGGAATATCAAATCCGGACATTATCAGGATGAAGATAGCACGGTACCAGTTGGTAATGAGCTCTTACGGGCCATGGCTCAGGTAATTGCCGAAATAGACCCTGACGTGGTCTGCCTGCAGGAAGTCGAGGTCGATAGTTATCGTTCGCAGGGATTGGATCAAACCCGGGAAATATGTTCGGAGCTTATCCGCTGTTCTAGTCAGAGCTGGAGGTACCACTTTATGGCTGCCCGCCAAATGAATCCCGGATATTTCGGCAATGCCATTATTAGTCCCCATAACCTGCAAATGAGTATGGAATTGAGCCTACCCCGCTGTCAGGGCCGGGAAGACCGATCTTTTCTGCTGAACAGCATCTTAATTAATGGTAAGACGATTCAAGTCGGTACCTTTCATCTGGGTATGAAAGATGAGACCAGGCAAGCGATTATGATCAAGGATTGGCTGCAAAAATCGCCAATTTCCTATCAGCCTGTGCTGCTGGGTGGTGACCTGAACTGCTCAGAAAACAGCGAAACCTATTGGGCTATGCGGGATTTCGGGTTTCCTTTACTGGATGCCGGCCCCTCTGGGTGTACATTCCGCTGTTACAGTAATGATAACAGCCCGAAAATCGATTTCTGGTTTTATTCAGCCGACTTTAATATTGACGGCAGCCGATGTCAGATTATCCCGGTAGATATTTCTGACCATCGCCCTTTGTTATCTGTTGCAATCATTTAACTCATCAATCATCCCAGCACACTCTGGCGATTTCCAGTCCATAACCCAGATGGCGGCGGCAGTAAATTAATGTACGGTCAACATCCCTCAGCTTGCGGCGCAAATTTCGGATATGGTACTTTATTTCACAAATATCATCTTCACAACCGGGTTGGTCATAGATTGCCGTTTCCAGGTGGCTTACCGGAACCAGATGCCCGCGGGCGCGATACAACCTGATTAAAATCGCCACTTCAGCGGCGGATAAAGTGATAATTTGTTGGCCCAATCTGGCCCGGGCTTTTCCAGCCTCTATGACTAAGACCTCTTCCTTTATTGGATCATTCAGTAGCAACGGCATAAATTAACTCACCTCACGACAATTTATAAACTTCGGGAGAGAACTAATTCTCCCCCGAAGCGGCAAGATCTATGGTTCTGGCAGTTTCATGTCCTCCTCAGGCTCAATTTTGAGGGCTTCCCGTAACCTCTCAATAGCCCGGGTTAAATTATCCAGCTTAGCCTCAAACCTCACCAGCAGGTAAACGGCTAATAAAGCCGGGAAACCAAAGTTGCCTGCATATGTGAGCAAGGTTTCCGCTGTCATCACCCCCTATTAGCCAAACAATTCGGTGGTGTCTCGGGTTACTACCTGCGCACCCTTTTTGCTTACCAGGTCACCGCCCGCCAGGGTAAATACATTCTGGGCAATAATAACATCCATGGCCGCTTCCACCTCAGCCTGGGTTAAATTATCACGAGGATCCAGCACCCTAATCGTGGCATTTTTGCCGGCTGTGTTTACAAAATCCATTTCCAACACTTTAACCTGAGCCATTTATTCTCCTCCTTTCTGAAAGAATTTGCTGTCTTCCGTATCAATTAGTATTAGGCCACATTACTGACCTGATCAATCATGATGCCTGCCTGGCTGTACTTCTGCAGCCCGGATATAGCGTTACCTGTAGTCATCACTGCATCAGCAGTTACAGCAGTCTTTACATTCTGGTAACGACGAGCCTTGATTATCGGTTCCCCGGCAGTGTCTAAACCAGTCTGCACATTAATAATTAACGCGCTCTTCAGCGGATTGAAGCTTGCCACTATTTTCCACCTCCCTTCGGCTGGTATTGCAACCGGTTACAATATCAGCATAAAATCGGCAGGTGTAAAGGAAGTGACCTTAAAGTGACCGCAAAGGTTTTTTTTAAAACTTATTGACCACAGGCAACGTTGTTTATAAGTAATACTTTAAGAAATATTTTGTTCTTTTGTCAATGTTATCCAATAAATTGTTGACTATAATCAACGTTATGACTATACTGGGGCTAAGTTAAGGAAGGTGTGTGAATGGAATTTAACAGAGAACTGTTTGCTCGCTTATTAGAAAAGGCTCAAGGGTCCAGATCTATTAATGCATATGCCCGTGAGGTAGGCCTGACCGGGGCTCATATCTCCCGTTTATTACGGTGTATGCTTAATACCCCTCCCACCCCGCAGACTATAGCTAAACTGGCAGCCGGTGCTGCCAACGGTGTAAGCTATCAGGATTTTATGCAGGCTGCCGGTTATCTGGAGACCACTGATAAAGCATCCCTGTTAGAACAAGCACGCAGTGTCATCCACCAACTGGAAGCAAAAAGAGAGGTACCCGGAAGTATCTCTTTTGAGCGCTCCCGTTTTTTCGCCGCTCCGGTTTTGGGAAGTATCCGCGGAGGTCCTCCCCAGTATGCCAGCGAAGAATTAGAAGGTTATTATTTTGTCGATCCTGTAATCTCTGGGGTCAGTGAAAGCGATGAGGTGTTTTACCTTCGAGTTAAAGGAGATAGTATGCAGCCTAAATATCTGCCGGGAGATCTGGTTTTGATCAAGCGCCAGGATTATGTAGAAGAGGGTGAAGTGGCAGCGGTCCTAGTCGGTGGTGAGGAGGCTACTCTAAAAAGGGTCTACCCTGCAGGCGAACAGATATGGCTTTATTCTACCAACCCGACCTACCACCCGATTAAGGTCAATGCTGATGACATAACTATAATTGGTAAGGCGGTTCTTCGTGTAGGATAGTATTACTTTTTCTAATCTATCTGTGCGTAATATTCATTCAGCAGTCGATCAAGACTTTGACTTTCTCTGATTACCTCCTGATGTTGAAGTCCTTTATAGGCGGCCAATTGCACCAGTCTACTCCGATCACCCTCGATTTTACACTCTATTGGCCGCTTAGATTTGTAACTCGAATAAGTGCTCACCTGGCAACCTCCCTAACTCACTAATAATCAGCCAAGGTAATGCACCTATTTTAGCCCAAATCTGAACATAGTATTCTTTGAACCCATTTAGCGGTTAGAAATTAGAATATGCCTAACTTTATCTGGTTTTTACCGGCATACTTAACCTCATACATCAAACGGTCAGCCTGCAGCAGCATGTCATCAATACTATCGGGCAAATCCTTGAAAACTGCTACTCCGATACTGAAAGTAATTGGCAGGCCAGCTCGATTGGCAGTATGCATCAGGCTTTGGCGCAGACGTTCTACCACAATCAGGGCAGTGGTTGATCCGGTTTCCGGAAGCATCACCACCAGTTCATCACCGCCGATGCGAGCAACAATATCGGTAACCCGCAATTGCTGCTGTATGGTGGTGCCAACGTGCTGCAAAAGCTGATCCCCAGCCGCATGACCATAACGGTCATTGATAAGCTTGAAATCATCACAATCAATATAAGCCATGGTAATGGGGGCTTGACTGCGTTTACAACGTGAAAATTCCTTTTGCGCCAGCTCATTGAAAGCTTTCCGATTAGGCAGCCCGGTCAGGGTATCAGTACGGGCATACATGCTTTCTCGTTCCAGAGCCTGCTTCATCACAGATACTACCCAGGCAAAAAGTGTATAAAACAAAAGGCTGACTCCGACATTCCACAACCACATTCCATCTATTACCCGGGTTGTCCGCAGGTCAGTCAAGTGAGTCAGGGCACTCATAACAGCCATAAACAATGCGGATTTACGGTTAGTAACTACCGCCAGTATAAAGATTGGTACCACATAAAAAACCGATAAGTCCAACTGGGCTGGCAGAACATAATCTAACGCTGCCAGTCCTAAAAGCAGGCCATAAGCACATATATAAAATAAGCCTCTGGCTCTCCTTGAGTAAACCTTGGTTAGAAGGTAATCAAACAAAGTGTATTTTCCACTCCTGTAGATAACTTATCTAAAGTTTACCGTATATTCTTCATTATTGTTATGTCTACCAATTTTACTTCTTAACCTGGAATAAATAAAAGAATTAATTTAATCACCGAGGTAAAAATATTAAATGAATAAGTTTTCACAATTAAACAAAATAGAGCCCGGGTTCCCAAGCTCTGTTCCAGCTAATCTCTATAGCGGGGTGATTGGTTATGAATTACTCTACCGGCGGTCGTGCGATTAAGGCCTTTATTCGATCTAACAGATTCACAGCACCAGATCAAACCCGAACTGTTGATCTTGACAATCTGCCACCTTTAGACAATCAATCCAATCAGCCGGAGTAAAACTGGTTACCCACAATGCCGGTAAATGGCATCCACTTTTTGCAGCGCGGCACCTGCCGGGACCATAGGCGGCATCTTTACGACTTCCAGGCTGAGTTGATTATGGCTGCGGTTAACCTTGATGGCAAATTCCAGGTGTGAAGATCCTTTAGCCAGGGCAACCCGCCAGGTAGTGTTATCCCCTTCTGGTATCTGCCAGCGTTCAATAGTATACCCGCTGATTTTGGCAAATTGGCGGATTTGCCTTTGTGCTTCCCGCCGCATACAGGAAAAACGGGAACTGGAAACATTATCGTATACCTTGCGCATCCACTAAGCTCCTTTGCAATAATATTTTCCATATATTGTATTACCATTATTTGGATTTGGTTAACAAAAGAAGGACCGCCGCTGATACTCGACGATCCTTCTGGTACCATTAGGAAGCATTAAAAAGTTAGCACATACTATGCATACGATCCATCATATCACCCATGGCAGTATCTGACATCATATCCTGGCTGCACTGCATCATCAGTTTGTTGGTCATTGGGTCGCGGTATACCCGCATCATCATTACTCTACGCATGCCATTCCTGCTCATCTCACAATACCAGGTCGTCCGATTGCCCATAGGGAAAGACATTCTGGTTATTACATAACCATTCATTCTGGCGT
>JBLNAA010000041.1:0-10967 GCA_050259135.1 Methylocystaceae bacterium
ACAACCTGGAGAATTTCGGTTACAAGCAAGAACTTAAGCGGACACTGCCATTTAGAGATGTACTCGTTTATGGAATGATTTTTATGGTACCGATTGCTCCCATGGGCATTTATGGCTTTGTAGCCAAGGATGCGTCGGGGATGGTACCTCTGGTTTACCTGGTTGGAATTTTCGCCATGATTTTCACAGCCTTAAGCTATGCTCGTATGAGTGAGCAATTTCCGATATCAGGTTCGGTTTATGCCTATGTTCAGCATGGTCTTAATCCCCATATTGGTTTTTTAGCTGGTTGGGTCATTATGATGGACTATATAGTTACACCCGCCCTGCTCTACTCAATGTCAGGCACCTGGCTGTCAAGCCTGTTACCCGGTAGCTCGCCCTGGATTTGGGTTCTGTTGTTTATAGCGGTTAACACCTGGATTAATATTCGCGGTATAGAATTCACCGCTAAAGCGAATATGGTAATGCTGTTTATTGAGTTGGCGGCATTGGCCATATTTGTGGTAGCAGGATTATTCTTTGTCATCAAGGGTGGCGGTGCTGGAGGACTTACCCTGGCTCCGTTCTACCAGCCAGGAAAGGTAGACCTCGGTTTTATTGCTACCGCTACCTCAATAGCCGTACTTAGCTTCCTGGGATTTGATGCTATCAGCACCCTGGCTGAAGAAACCAATGATGCCCAGAAGATGATCGGTAAGGCTACTATAACTGCACTTATTGTCATGGGCCTAATCTTCATTCTCCAGACTTATGTGGCAGCCATCGTTGTACCTGATGCCACCAAGTTCAAGCCTGACACTGCCTTCTTTGATATCGCCGGAGTAGCTGCCGGAGTATGGTTTAAGAATATCTTGACCATCGTAAATATCATTGCCGTCGGCATCGCCAATACCCTTGCCGCTCAGGCTGGTATGTCCCGTATCCTATACAGCATGTCCCGCGATAAATCTTTGCCGGCTGTATTCAGCAAAGTACACCCCAAGTATAAGACACCATATATAGCTACCTTGTTTGTAGCAGTCTTTTCCATCCTGGTGTTAGTTGTAACTTCACTGAAAATTGATATGCTCTCCAAGTTTGTCAACTTCGGTGCGCTAACTTCCTTTATGGTGCTTAATTTTACCGTGTTCTGGTTTTTCTTTATCAAGCAGAAGCAGCATAACCTGTTTAAATACTTAATTCTGCCCTGGGCTGGAATTTTGGTTATTGGTTTTGTGTGGTTCGGCTTTGATCCTCTGACCAAAATCGTTGGTTTTATCTGGTTAGGTATCGGCATAATCTATGGAGCTATAATGAGTAAGGGTTATAAGGTAGTTCCCGATGCATTTAAGAACGCCAAGTTCTAATTCCAGCAGGTGCTCTGCACATAACTAAATAGGTTTCAAAAGAGTAACAGCCTCCCTGCTGCAAACGCGTCAGGGAGGCTGCTTTATTTTAGTTTACACAGGCTAACTGGGGTTATAATTGCAGCGGTAATCAGCCCGAATATTTTCCACCTGGCCAGCCCAGTTTTGCAATCTTTCCCGAACATTTCGCTCGGTCACCGAATCAACCACCAAAATCTTATCGTTACCGAGTTCCACTCCAATCAGGTATTCATCCTTGCCCTCGGGATACCCTGCCACCAGCAAATGCTCATATTGCTGCTTAATATAACCGGCATTACCCAGAAAATCAGCTCGGCTAACCATTTTTTGCTCCATTTTATGGCTTCCTCCTTTTGCACTGATAAAGCTTGGGGGTCACCATAAAATTTGCCCTAATTACCCTGTAATATGCACCACCATTAATACCCCCGAAGTTATTTCAATCGACGCCTCTGATTTTAACATCACATTAGAAACTGCATAGGGTTTATCCGGAAACAGTTCGGCTGCTTTAAGCGGGTATTGAAGATTATGGGTTGTAACACCGCTAACCGGAGTTAAAGCCAGCAGAGAGACAATTTGTCCTGGACTGCCGACCAGAGAAATTGGCCTGGTCATCACATAAATGGATTGGTGCGGATGAAAGAAGCTGATTTTTATCCCGGTAGCAGCCAATGGCAAAGTACTCATTATGGTAGACCAGGTATGATCCAGCCGGTCCCCAATCCCACCCAGGATGGTAATTTCATCGGCATGACGGTCGACAGCAGCCCGCAGTGCCAGCTGCGCGTCAGTATAATTCTTCTCCGGTGGAAAAATACGAACTTCCGTACCCCGAGTAGCAAATATTTCAATTAAATCGGTGGCAACCGAATCCATATCTCCAATTATTAAGTCCGGTGTCAGTCCCAAAGCCTCCATATAATTGCCGCCGCCATCGGCAGCAATAATAAGATCAGCAGCCTTGATCTGCCTATATTTACTAATCTCGCCGTAATCACCGTTTAAGCAAAGAAGACAATGCATTTACACAACCACCTCGTCTTAGCTGGTGTAATTAATACCAAACTGCTGTAATTCGGACCATTTAGTATTTCAGTCATTTGACAAGCCGTCCCTATGTTCATATAATTTTACTTGGTTCACTCTGAGGGAGGAGGAGACGGCATATGGCACATGTTATAACCGATGAATGCATTAGCTGTGGCTTGTGTGCTGATGAATGTCCGGTTGAGGCTATAACTGAAGGCCCGGATAAATATGTTATAGATCCGGAAAAATGCACAGATTGCGCTAATTGCGCTGATGTATGCCCGGTAGAAGCCCCGCAAGCAGTAGAAGACTAATGCCACCACTTTAACCCGGAAACTTAAGTTTCCGGGTTAAATTATTTATACCAAATCAGGGAAGCCCTGTTGGCGCAAAGCCTCATATAAAATTATCGCGGCTGAATTAGATAAATTTAATGATCGCCCCAGATCCCGCATCGGAATGCGTATCTGCCTTTCCGGATAGCGTGCCAGCATCTCGGCTGGTAATCCTTTGGTTTCACGGCCAAAAACCAATACTTCATCGCCAGAAAAACTAATGTCAGTATAGGATCGGCGGGTACGCGTGGTGGCTAACCACAGGTTTCTGCCCTGAAAAACCTGCTCCCATTCGGTCAGGCTCTCCCATACTTTCACATCAACTTCCGGCCAATAATCCAAACCCGCCCGTTTAAGATAACGATCGTCAAGCGAATAGCCCAGCGGCCCTACTAAATGCAATTTGGTTCCGGTCAAGGCGCAGGTACGGGCGATATTACCTGTGTTTTGTGGTATTTCTGGTTCTATCAGTACTATCTCCATTTTTCTAACCCTTCATAAAACATCAAAACCAGTTCCTTTGACTTTGATTGTATACATACTTTTATATTTACCAGGCTGGCACCGAAAAAACTGGAAATGGATAGGCTTTCACCTGCCTGGACAACCTAATTAAAATCGATTTTAATGAGGTGTTAGCATGCAGAAAAAGCCAAAGTTAATCTACCACCTGATGCTATTATTACTGGTTCTCGCTATTTTGTCACCCGGGTGCACTCCGTCTAAAAAGCCATTACCCAGAACAACAACCCAGAAGCCTGCGCAAAATGTTAAGCTGGCTCCCGAGGTAGCCAAATACAAAGAAGAACCTCAAATCTCAGTATACCGCCACAGTCTCGGGAAAATCCAGTATATGCCCCTGGAGAAATACCTGGAAGGAGTTATCGCCGGTGAAGTTGGCGTGATACCCGGAACCGAGGACATCAAGGCACAGGCGATTGTAGCTCGTACCATGACCCTGGCATTGATCAACTATGAGAATGGGGTTCCCAAATACCACGCTATGGCTTCCGACAGCCATACCGAATTCCAGGCTTATGATGAAAAAGGGGTAACTGACCGCATCCGGAAAGCAGTCAAAGACACCCGCGGCCAGGTTATGCTTTATAATGGCAAGTTTGTCTATGCCATGTTTCATTCTGAGGCCGGCGGCAAAACTGCCGCTCTTTCAGAGTCGTTTCCAACCCTGGAGAAAAAGGCCGGTGCTTATTTAAAGGTACTGCCTTCCTATGGTGATAGGGTTGCCCCCGCCAAAGAGAAAAGCTGGACCGCCAAGTTCAGCAAGCAGGAAGTTATGTCAGCTATGGGCAACCCGTCCAGTGTTGATAGAATCCAAATTAAACGCGGCCCTTCCGGAAGAGCACTAACTCTTTCCGCCGGCGGAAAAACGGTTTCTGGTGCCCAATTCAGGACTGCGATCGGCCCTGATCGTTTGATGTCGACCATGATCACCTCGATTACTGCCTCGGGGAATTCTGTGGTTTTCAAGGGCAGAGGTTGGGGACATGGCGCCGGGATGGAACAGTGGGGAGCTTATGCCTTGGAAAAAGAGGGGAAAAAGGCGATGGATATAGTAAAATACTATTATCCCGGAACTATAGTTAGGAAGCTTTATAAGTAATATTGCGGCTTTCACCAACAGCCGCTAATATAATACCAGCTTAAAACGCCAGGCCCCGGTAGGTAGGTGGTCAAAACTTCATAAAAAACCTCCAGGCAAGTAAACTGGCTCCTATGGTCTCCCCTAACACTGCGGCGGAGATAATAGGGGCTTTCTTTAATTGGGCAGTGGTTGTAACCAGCAGTAAAAAGCAATAATTAAGGGAGGGGCCCCGAAAACCTGATTAAAACAGAAGAAGTGGCCACAAAAAAATGGCCACTTCCATACCGGCACCGATTAACCAGCGGTTCACACACCTACCCCCAGGTAAGAGGCAATAACCCGCTCATCGCCCTTGACCATCTCGGGCGGGCCATCGGCAATCTTGCGCCCATAATCCAGTACTGCTACCTGGCTGCAGATATTCATAACCAGGTTCATATCATGCTCAACCAGCAAAATTGTAATTCCCATACTGCGAATATCACGGATCAACTGCATCAGTTCATCTTTTTCAGTGGCGTTCATACCGGCAGCCGGTTCGTCCAGCAGCAGCAGGGACGGATTAATTCCCAGTGCCCGTGCAATCTCCAGCCGCCGCTGTTCTCCATAGGCCAGATTGTCAGCATATTCCTCAGCTTTGTCCGCCAGGCCAACCATATTCAGGAGGTCTATCGCCCGTTCATTAATTTCCTGCTCCTCTTTACGGGCGCCAGGCATCTGCAGTATTGATGGCCATAACCCCTGATGAGTAATCCCGTGCATTCCTACTTTGACATTGTCCAAAACCGATTGTTTCTTAAAAAGTCTTATGTTTTGAAAAGTACGGCCAATGCCCAGCGAAGCTATAGTATGGGGGGCCATGCCATTAATTCTTTGATGCTTAAAAAATATATCACCCCGGGTAGGCACATAGATACCGGTAATCAGATTAAAGAGAGTGGTTTTGCCCGCTCCATTGGGTCCAATCAGCCCAAATACCTCTCCCAGGTCTACCGTAACATCCACTTTTTCCAGGGCTCTGAGGCCGCCAAATTCCTGAGTCACGTTATGAATTTCCAGCACATTCATGCGTTTAAACCTGCCTTTTAGAAGCCAGAATAATTATTTAGCATTACTGACTGCCCGGTGTTTGCGCCACCAGGCTTTGATATCGTAAAGACGAATATCGCCAAGTATTCCGTTAGGTCGGAAAACCATCAAAATGACCAGCAGCGCTCCATAGAAAAGAAGTCGGTAATCCTGAACAAACCGAAGCACCTCCGGGGCGAGAGTGAGAATAAACGTCCCCAGGAAGGTTCCGGGAATGCTGCCCATACCACCGAGCACTACCATATTAAGCAGTTCCACCGACTTCATAAAGCCGAAATCCTGCGGGCTGATATAAGTCATATAATGGGCATACAGAGCGCCTCCCAGTCCCCCCATAAAGGAACCGATAACAAAAGCCTGAACCTTATAAACAGTAGTCGGCACCCCACAGGCTTCAGCCGCTATTTCATCCTCACGGATGGAATAGAATGCCCTTCCCATACGGGAACGGCCCAGGCGATAGCAAAAATAGACCACCAGAATAGCCAAAGCCCAGACCACAATCAGGTTGGTCTTCATCGGTATACCGGAAAGACCGATACCTCCTCCGGCGGGCTTGAAATTAAGGAAAAATACCCGGACGATTTCAGCAAAACCAATGGTGACCATCGCTAAATAGTCGCCTTCCAAGCGCAGGGTAGGAATACCGATAATCAAACCAAACAAGGCGGCAGCGGTCCCTCCCATCAAGAGAGACACTGCAAACGGCATACCCAAGTGCACTGAACATAATGCCGAAACGTAAGCCCCAATGCTCATGAAGCCGGCATGTCCCATCGATAGCTGGCCGGTTACCCCGGTAATAATGTTAAGTCCCAGGGCTAAGATCAAGTTTATTCCCAGAAGCACCATCAGCTGCAGATAATAGGGATCGATGAACTGTTCTAGCCACATCTCCACCGGCGCCACCTACACTTTCTTGGTCACCGGTTTACCCAGGATACCCTGAGGCCGGAGCAGGAGTACTAATATCAATATTCCGAAAGCAATAGCATCTTTGTAGGATGAAGCCAGGTAGGCTACCCCAAAGATCTCCAAAGTACCTAAGATAAGTCCGCCGGCCAGCGCTCCTGGGATAGAACCGATCCCTCCCAGTACGGCAGCAGCAAATGCCTTTAGGCCAACCATCAGACCCATGGTGGGAAATACCGCATTATAATATATCCCCACCATTACACCGCCGATAGCGGCCAGGGCTGACCCCAGAGCAAAAGTAAAGGAAATTACACCGTTAACATTGACCCCCATCAAACGGGCGGCATCCAGATCCTCAGAACAAGCCCGCATGGCTTTTCCCATCCGTGAACGATGCACTAACAGCTGCAGAACGATCATTATTAATGCCGTTAATACCAGAATCCAGACCTGGATATTGGAAACATGTATGAACCCCAGGTTAACCTGAGTTTGCGGGAAGACGCTCGCCGGGTAACGAGTAGTGCTGGGGCCACGAATAAGTGAAATCAAAGTAGACAGAAAAATGGATACCCCGATCGCACTGATCAGAGCGGAAAGACGTGAACCTCTGGCTCTGAGCGGCCGGTAGGCAACTCTTTCAATAATCACCCCCAACAGCATACAAAAAGCCATGGCACCTATTACTGCCACCAGCAGATTAACTTTGAGCACAGTTACCATAAATAATCCGGCAAAGGCACCGATCATAAAAACGTCACCGTGAGCAAAGTTAATCATCTGGACTATACCGTAAACCATTGTATATCCCAGAGCAATCAGAGCATAGCTGCTGCCCAGGGTAAGACCGTTTATAAGCTGCTGCCAGAACATATAAATTCAATCCTTCCGGAATAAATAAAAAATATAAGCCCTGCCCTTTAAAAAGAGCAGGGCCTCTTCTTTCAATGAGCGCTTACGCGAATTGGTGCCAAAATGCTGGCGCTTTAGCGCCTACTTTGCGCATTTTGTGTGCATCGCGCCGCGAGCTTTTATATTAAACGCCCCAGAGCGTTTAATATAAAGTTACAGCTTTACTGGTATCTTGTCCAGTAGCTTAAAGCTGGAGTCTTTAACCGTCAGCAAATAAACCAGGCTCTTAATCGGCTCACGATTTTCGCGGAAGGTGGTAACCCCAGATACACCAGGGAAATCCTTGGTTTTGGCCATTTCTGCCCGATAAACCTTGGGATCAGTGCTCTTAGCCCGCTCCATGGCCTGAGCCACAATCATCAGCGCATCATAATACTGGGCTGAGAACATATCAGCATCCTGCTTATATTTAACTTTGTAATCATCCAGGAATTTTTGGGTCTCAGCGGTCGCCCCTTCGGGAGAGAACCCGCAGTATACCATACTGCCTTCCACAGCCGCGCCGCCCAGTTTGTACAGGTCGGCTCCCAAACAGCCATCACCGCCTACAAACGGAATCTTCATACCCTGCTTGGCAGCTTCCTGCATAAAGAGGGCAGCTTCGGTATAGTAACCAGTAAATACGAATATATCCGGATTCTTAGCTTTCAGTTTGGTAACCTGAGCTGAAAAGTCGGTATCACCTTTTTGAATACTCTCTTCTCCCACGATTTGGGCACCGGCTTTAGTAAATCCATCTTTAAAATACTTGGTCAGACCGACACTGTATGAGTCATTGATAGCCGTAATTATGGCTACATTTTTCTTACCCAACTTGTTAACTACATAATCAGCTACGGTAGGTGCCGCCACTTCGTCCAGGGTTACATTCCGGAAGATGTAATCACCAACTGCGCATACACCTTCACCGCTGGCACCCGGTGAAATCAGAACCATTTTCTGTGACTGAGCAATATTTGCGGCTACTTTGGTGATACCGGTACAGGGGTCACCAATGATGGCGCTCACCCGGTCACGGGTGATAAACTTCTTGGTTATATTAGCAGCTTCCGTAGCATCGCCGCGGTTGTCTGCTTCCACGATTTCCACTTTCTTACCCAATATACCGCCCTTGGCGTTCAGCTCATCAGCGGCCATCTTAAGGCCCTTTAAGCCGGGCTGACCATAATTAGCAACGTCACCAGTGAGTGCTCCCAGGAACCCCACCTTGATTACCTCTTGCGAGCCTCCACCAGTCCCTGCCGATTTGCTGCCGCCGCAGCCGACCACCATGACCAGCATAAAGACCGCCAGCACAACTAAAGCTAGCTTTCTTTGCATCCAATTACCCTCCCTGAAATTATTGACCTATCCAAGACCGGGTAAAATCACCCGGAGAAGACCACAGGTAGAATAGTTATTCACTATAACTCATGAAAATCCTGCCTCTGCAAAAATTTTCCTGTTTTAGCTGCCATTATAGGAAAAGATTCAACGGAAGTTCACTATAGGACGCAGCCGTACGAAAGGCTTTCACACCAGGATGTGTTCGCCAGGCTTTGATTTCCTGCAGGTTTAAACGATCAAAACTGGTCATCGCCTGATTCGGCGATTGAAAATCAGCTCCTAATTCTTCTATGGTAGCTATCATTCCGACCAGGGTCAAGCTATAAATCAACTGCTCGAGCTGTCCCTCCAGCGGTGTACATAAATAGAGGCGGCAGAGCAGACTTCTTATTTGATACACGTCGCAGCGCCCATCATCGGTCAGCCAGGGACAGGGGCGCTTAAGGACCGGTATGCCGAGAGCAAGTTTGTCTGCATCCAGAAAACGCGCAGCAAAGTCAGGTAAGCTTAATCCGTATCGCTTGGCCATGAGCCGAAGTGATATGATGTCGGGGGTAACATACGCTGTATTACAGCAGTTATTGATACAACTTATACAGGCCGCATGATTACCGGCAGCAAACTGCTTATATACCTTCTCATCGTCACATAACGGCTGCCAGACATCCAGTAAATCAGCTGCGCTGTTTTCACTGCCGGCTACCGTTAGACCTAATCCAGTTTGCTGTTCACCCGGATAGGTTAAAGTCAGGGTCACAGCCAGGACACTCCTTCTTTTATAACCCGTGCCGGATTGCCGCCTACCAGGGTACGCGGAGGTACATCGTGGGTCACCACAGCATTATTGGCAACCACGGCACCTTCCCCAATGGTCACTCCTTTTAGAATCACCGCCCGGCAGCCAATCCAGACATGATCTCCGACTGTAATCGGAGTGACACGTGTCACCGGTACATCATCTCCAAAAGCGATGGGATGGGAGGAAGTATCCATAAAAAGAACATGCCAGGAGATAGCACAATCCTTCCCGATACGGACTTCATCAACACTCAATACATGAGCATAATCAGCCAGGTAAGTATTATCACCTATGTATATTTTAGCTCCCGGTCCCATTGATAAACGCACACCCTTTTCCAGGCATACATTATTGCCAACATGGATCTCGTAGCCGGGAGCTACATTGATTTGGCCATAATTAATAGCTCGGAAATTGGACCCACAACTGGTCAACATTCTTTTAACCATAAAGGTGGAATAGCACTCCCACAATTTGCCCACCAAAAACTACCCCTCTCCCCCGTTATCTATCAGACCCTTTCCTGTGCCTCAGCTGACCCCTGACGGGCTAATCGATCACAGCGTTCATTATAAGCATGGCCGGCATGTCCCTTAACCTTGCACATAACCAGGTGATTTTGCCGGGATAAACTTATTAGTTCCTGCCAGAGGTCACGGTTGGCGACGTCTTCCTTCTTACTGTTTTTCCAGCCATTCGCCTGCCATTTACTTAACCAATCCTGGTTAAAGGCGTTTACCACATAGGCAGAATCGGAATAAACCCGAACCTCCCAATCTCTCGCCTTAATAGCCTTCAGGCCTTCGATTACGGCCTGAATCTCCATTCGCTGGTTAGTAGTATTCACCGCTGCCCCGTACAGTTCCTTTTCCCGCCCCTGATAGACCAAAATCGCTCCCCAGCCGCCAGGGCCAGGATTCCCGGAACAAGCTCCATCCGTATACAACTCGATTACCTTTTCGTTGGTCTTAGATTCTGACCCTGAACCCAGTTTTGTCATTTCGGTTTACCTCAGGTTATTTATTATTACCGGCATTCCAAAAGTCAAAGGTGATCGCCTAATCATTTAAGCTCTCCCCCGGTTACCTGACACACAAAGTTGCCAACGGGTTTTTGCCTAATCCCTGGTTTTAAATGGCCAATAACTGCTCCTGGATCCCCGGCCATGGGTTCGGCAGGAACTGTCCTATGATAAAAAAGGACAGGTTTAGTTCAACCTGTCCCGGGTTACACCGATTTTATAATTCAGCTACTTTTTTGTCTGTAGCCTCGGCAGTCTCTACATAGGAACCTACATCACCATCCAACAGTGCCTCATTGTCGTGCTGCCGTTCCGCATTAATGTGCCTGGCCATTGATTTCTGATTATGATCCGTACAATAGAAACCAGAGCCCTTAAAAACAATGCCCACATTTTTGCTGATAATACGGTGTACTTCGCTACCACAGGTGGGGCAGACCGTCAAAGCATCTTCGGTTATCCGCTGCTTGACTTCAAATGCACCGCACTTTTCGCAGCGATAGTCATAAGTCGGCATAATCCCTCGCCCCCCTTCAACAATTTCTGTTCTCAATTATGGAATGGG
>JBLNAA010000042.1:0-3727 GCA_050259135.1 Methylocystaceae bacterium
TTTTTTCGCCATGTCTTTTGGGGCGATACCGTGCTGGCCAAGGGATCACCTTTATCACGTGACATAAAACCCATACTTTTCACTCCTAGCTCTCAATCGAAGAAAATATGTATAAAATACCGGTATTTGAATACTTAAGCCCTTGATTTAGGTAATCAATACCCTAACCATTTTCCTAAACTTACTTAATAATAGTCATACAGTTTTCAAGAAATTATGAAGATTTATTAAACATCTGCCCTTTTTCAAAATTGATTCCATAAAAAGGCGAAACCCAATTCTGCATTGGGTCCTAATACAACCGGATTGTATTTAAGCAGCCAGCATAGCATTAATGATCAAATATAAATCCGTGCAGCAGCCACATCAAACAGAAATGCTGGCTTACCCTATTTACGGCATAATCAGAATAAGCAAATAGGATATTGGGGAGTTTGAAAAAGAATATCTACTGTCATAACCTGAGATAGATCAGACGATAAATAATACGATATGATGAACGTGCTGGTATGGTTAGCTGTCAACCTATATGTTATTTTTGTTTTGACAAGAGCTAAACATATATAAAAATTTCTTTCACCATAACTTCTCATGAATTCAATCATAAGACTGTGTTAATTACTGGCTGCTTCATACTAAACTGCTATCGTTCGGAGGTGAGTGGCGTGTGTGATACTATGGTTGCCCTCGGTAATTCTACCCGTGACGGGAGGGTCCTTTTCGCTAAAAATAGTGACCGTCATCCGAATGAACCTCATATCCTTATACAAATACCGCAGCAGCGGCATCCCGCTGGCAGCAAGGTGCGATGTACATATATTGAAGTGGAACAAGCTCCCACTACCTATGCGGTTCTCTTGTTAAAGCCCTCCTGGATCTGGGGGTGTGAAATGGGAGCCAACGAGTTTGGACTAAATATCGGCAATGAAGCCGTCTTTACCCGCGAATCGGTTGCTGATACCGGGTTAACTGGGATGGATATGATACGTCTGGCTCTGGAGCGATGCTGCTGCAGTGAAGAAGCACTGGAATACCTTATTAAGCTGCTGGGCACTTATCGGCAGGGGGGCAACTGTGGTTACGGACGCCGCTTCCTTTACCATAATTCCTTCCTGATTGCTGATCCCCAGTCAGCCTGGGTACTGGAAACTGCCGGAGAATACTGGGCTGCTGCCCGGGTAACCGATTATAAAACCATATCCAACCGCCTGACCCTGAACCAGGATTATGACCGCTCTCATCCCCGGTTGATCGAGCATGCCCTGGATAAAGGCTGGTGCCAATCACGTCAGGATTTCAGCTTTGCCCGCAGTTATACCGACCCCTTAATTACAAGATTTAGTGGTGCCGGAGACCGGCAGGCGGAAAGCGAGCGCTGTCTGAGCAGTAAACAGGGGAATCTTGATGTCGCTACTTTAGTAGGTACCCTGAGAAATCATCACCCTCAAGATCAAGCAGCCAGCTTCGCCGCTGCCTCAGTGCGCAGCGTTTGCATGCACGGCGGGGGCCTGGTGGGTGACCATACCACCGGCAGCTATGTCGCATCGTTAGGTTCAGATGGCTGTACTTACTGGGTCACCGGCAGCTCTACCCCCTGTATTTCAGTTTTTAAACCCTTATGGCTTGATGCCGCGGGGGCTGTGCCTGATTACCCTGATAATAATAATTCTGCCTTGGAATTTTGGTATCGACGGGAGGAACTGCATCGAGCCGCAGTTCAGGGGCGCCTGCCTGATCTGGAGGGTTTCCTGAAACAGCGTGATTTACTGGAACAAGATTGGCTGAAGGCAGCCGCCGGTTTAAGTCCTAGACCTGAGACTTACGAAAAACGGCAATCACTTATGGCCCGGGCCTGGCAGGAGGAAGCTCAATTGATTAATCAAACACTGGGAACCATTATGAATAAAGGCCGGCCATCCGGCGGATTATTTTACCGGTCATATTGGCAAAGGCAAAACCGGAACCTGGTTAAAGAGCAACAACAGCCGCGTATTTTTACTTAAGGAGAACTATATGCCGCGAATTATCATTGCACCGGATTCGTTTAAAGAAAGTCTGTCTTCACCGCAGGTGGCCTCGGCTATATCCAGGGGTATTAAAAGGTTCTTGCCAGATGCCGAACTTATAGAAAAACCGATGGCTGACGGGGGAGAGGGACTGGCAGAATGTCTTTTCTCGGCCTTAGGGGGAAGCAGGCATCACTGCCAAGTAACTGACCCGCTGGGGCAGCCTGTATTAGCCGAATGGGTTTCGCTGACTGATGGAACAGCTATCATCGAGATGGCTGCTGCTTCCGGCCTGGCTCTGGTACCGTCATCACTACGTAATCCGCTGACGGCCACCAGCTATGGTACCGGCGAGTTAATCAGAGCAGCTTTAGAAGCCGGCTCCGCGCGAATTATCGTCGGAGTGGGCGGCAGTGCCACTTCCGATGGCGGCATCGGGATGGCCCAGGCCCTGGGGGTACGCTTTTTAAATTCAGCTGGTGAAATACTGCCGCCAGGAGTACATAACCTGAGCAACTTGGAAACGGTGGACGTATCGGATATTCACCCATCGATTAAAGAGACAGAATTTATCGCCGCCTGTGATGTAACCAATCCGTTATGCGGCCCGCAGGGGGCGGCGGCGGTTTATGGCCCACAAAAGGGCGCCACACCTGATATCATCACTATACTTGATACCGCTATGTCCCATTTGGCACAGGTGGTAACCCGGAATCTGGATATAGATCTGGCATCTGCATCCGGTGCTGGCGGAGGCGGTGGCATGGGATATGGTTTGCTGGCATTCACCGGAGCCAAAATCACATCCGGTCTCGATTTGGTATGTAAAATGACGGGATTTGATCAGTTGCTGGCGGAAGGAGCCGATCTGGTTATTACCGGTGAGGGACAGATTAATGAACAATCCCTGTATGGAAAAGTTCCCACTGGTATCGCTGCCCGTGCCCAACACTACAACATTCCCGTCCTGGCCGTCGTCGGGTCCATCGTCCTGTCTGCGGAAACAGCCGCTGAACGCGGAATTGGAGGTCTGGCCAGTATTGCACCAGGTCCCATCAGCCTTGACGAATGTATGGCCCGCGCTCCAGAGTTACTCGCCGATGCAGCAGAACGTGCAGTACGAATGATCTTTCTCCATCGCTAACAGAGTTTTCGGCCGGCAAATCGTTCCCCGTCCCCGACCATGATCAGACGGTCATGGGAAAAATCCTTGGCCCGGTAGAAGCCGCCGTCGCATAGGAGGGAGGAACTGCCGTTCAATCCAGGAACTTGGAGGGAATGCGTTCCGGCGAGAAACCGACCATCTGAGGAATAGTCTGCAGTCCCTGGGTAATCAGCAGTTTGGAGCTTCCCTGAGCGAGAACCCGGTCATTCTCATCAGTCACCAGGACCTGGGAAAGGCAAGTAGTCCGCCCAATTTTAATTCTTTCCCCGCGGGCGATTATAGTCCCCCCCTTAACTGATGCCAGGTTATGTACATTGACATCCATCGAGATAAGCCCTACCTTTTCATCAAGCTCGGCATAAGGAGCCCAGTAGGCGGCGGTATCAATTAACGAAGAATACACTCCCCCCTGAATAGCTCCATAGGGTGACAGGTGCTTTGGTTCAAGACTTATCTTAACCAGCGAGTAACCGATTCCCATGTCTTCAATGGCCATTGAGAGCAGCTGAAAATAGGGGCTTTCATTAATAAGTCGTGCTAACTGCTTCAGGTGTAA
>JBLNAA010000043.1:0-4022 GCA_050259135.1 Methylocystaceae bacterium
AACAATAATCTACATTATGCAAATACTTTTCGCGTTTAGATGTAGAAATATGGTGGTTAATTATTCCTTGCATTGACTTAGAATAGCCGCACAGAGTATGATGATTAAGACTCATTAGCAATAATTTTTGCCGCGCTAGATGGGGAGGTAGCGGTGCCCTGTAGCCTGCAACCCGCTATAGCAGGGTCGAATTCCTGGTCTTAGGGAGTGCTTTGTGAGGTCTGGCTCCACTAAGTGGCGAAGAAGTCTGGGTCCCGCGCAACGGGAAGCCTTGAACCGTGTCAGGTCCGGAAGGAAGCAGCACTAAGGGGTATCTCCTGTGTGCCGCCGGGGCTGCCTGGATGGAGTTAACTGGTGGAGTAACGCTTGGAAAGCACCGTTTCGAAGCCAGGTGCGCGGCAGTAATTTTTAAGCACCTTCTGGGGTATATCTGGAAGGTGCTTAATTTTTTACTTAAGGTTTTGCGTAAACCAACAATAAAAACTTTTGACCCCAGTGTAAGAATAGCCGATGGCCGATGGTCTATTAAGTAAGAAGCGTTTAAACGATCATTAAAGATTTCATCTAAGCGGGGATGTCGGTCCCCGAAATGGAGGTGCCAGGGATGAGGGATAGAAGCCGGTATAACGATGAGGCGCGCCGTTTCTTTGACAGCGAGTACCCGGGACTCTATCGTTATGCCCTGTATCTTACCCGACACCAGGAAACCGCAGAAGAGATCTGTCAGGAGACGTTTTTACGCTGGTATAAACTCCCCCGGCCGGAGGAGATCGAACGACCACGGGCCTGGCTGCGTACAGTTGGCGCGCACCTGGCTTATAATCATCTGCGCCGTCAGAATCGGCGGCTGCAGTTGGAAAGCAGTGAACCGCTGGATATGATACCGTTAGCCCGGCAGCCGGATACAGCCCAGTTGGAAGTAGAAGATGTTTTGAACCGGATGTCATGGCGTGATCGGATGTTAATCAAGCTGCGGATGGTAGGACTGTCTTACAACGAAATTGCTGAGGTCATGGATTTATCGTTGGGATCAGTAGGAACCATGCTGGCGCGAGCATTAAAACGTTTTAAGGAAGAGTATCAGGGAAAGGAGGCCGGGATCAAAGATGAAATGTCCCGATGAAGGCGTACTATTATCTTATTTGGAGAAACAATTAGGGGCCGCCGAGATGTTAGCCGTAGAGTATCACCTGGCCTCTTGCCGCATTTGCCAAAGACGTCTGCAGGTATTGCAGGATGATTTAAATTTTTGCCGATTGGAAATGGAGCCCTGGCTGCAGCAGGAGGCGGAAGCGTCGGTGAGCGGTCAGTATCAGGTTTGGGAGCATATTGACCGGCAGAGAAACCAGTACAAGGGAGTGGAGATCATAATGAAGCTGAAAAAGTTAACCGTGGCAGCTGTGGTGGTGTTAACCATGGTCGGGCTGCTGTCGATACCATCAGTTCGGGCAGTAGCAGATAATATGCTGCAGATATTCCGGGTTAATCAGGTATCGACCGTCACCCTGACCCCAGAGGATATCACGCATTTACAAGCGGCATTGACTCAGGGCAACAGTGAAATTGATCTGGAAAAATTCGGCCAGATTAAAACGCTGGGTGATCCCGAAACCAGGAAGGCGGTATCAGCAGACCAGCTGCCCTTCCAGGTTAAATTGCCAGCCGGCCAGCCGGCTGCCCCGAAATTTTATGTTGAAGATTGGCCGGATGCTGAACTTTCTCTTAATGTAGATAATGTTAATGAATTGCTAAAACAGCTGGGCAGTAAAGATAAGCTGCCTTCCGCGCTGGCCGGTAAGACTTTCCGATTGGTTCTGCCGGAAATGGTAACTGCCGACTATGGGGATTTCTGTTTAATGCAGGGAAACAGTCCGGAAATTCAGGCACCGTCCGGTATTGATATTAATGAAATCCGGCAAGCGGTTATTAACCTCCCCATCTGGACCCCGGCGGTACGAACGCAGTTAATGGCGATTCAGGATTGGCAGCATACGATTGTTATTCCTGATGATGGCAGTAATCGGGTCAAAGAGGTTAAGGTCGGTGGGAACAATGGGGTTTACATTGCCGGTTCCAGTACCGGAGGCCAATTAATGTGGCAGGACAGCGGCCGCTTAATGGTATTGGAGGTTAAGACCGGTGGTGCTGAAAAGGCGGTTCAGCTTGCAGAATCATTGAGGTAATTAGAATGCAGATACAGGCCGAGAACCTGAGTAAATATTATGGCCCTAATCGTGCCTGTGCCGACATCTGCCTGTCCCTTGAGGGCGGGCAGGTGTTTGGTCTTTTGGGACCGAATGGAGCAGGCAAGAGTACCCTGGTCAAAATGCTGGTCGGGTTAGTGCATCCTACTTCCGGGTGGGCTTGTCTTAATGGCAGGCCGGTCACTGACCCGAGAGCCCGAGCCGAAATGGGATATTTACCGGAGCTTTTTCGCTTTTATGACTGGTTGACCGGAGAAGAATTATTACAGGCTTATGCCCGGATTTATAACCTGCCGGCTAAAAAACGTACCATGATAATCAAAGAGGTTTTGGAATTGGTGGGTTTAAAAGGCCGGGAAAAGGAGCGTATCAGGAACTATTCGAAAGGTATGCAGCAGCGTCTGGGGTTAGCAGGAGCGATAATCCACCGCCCACGGGTGGTATTTCTTGATGAACCGACGTCGGCTCTCGATCCCCGCGGCCGTATGGAGGTTCGGGAGATCATTCATCAGCTGCACGAGGATGGCACTACGGTATTTATCAACAGCCATCTGCTGAGTGAGGTGGAGTTGACCTGCACCCATTTGGCGTTTATTAAAAAGGGACAAGTAATAGCTCAAGGCCCAACAGCGCAGTTTTTAACCAGCCGGCATCAGGTAACAATTGAAGCCGGCGACATCAGCCCGGTACTTATGGAACGCTGGTATCGTGAAGAACGGGTGGCGGAAGCCGGGGAGGGAAGGTTAGTACTGCATATCGAGCAGGCTTCTCAGGTGCCGGTTATTGTTGCGGAACTGGTTAAAACGGGGGCTCAGGTCTACCGGGTAGAAGCGCAGAATATGGGACTGGAAAGCGTCTTTTTGGAGCTAACCGAATAGTCGGGGGTAGATTATGGATATCGTTTTTCGTTTAACTATTAAAGAGGTTATCAGCAAACGACTGTTGCAGCTGATGCTGCTCATGACCGTTATTTATCTGGGGGTACTGGCTTATGGGCATCATATGGCGTTAACCAGTATCCATGTTCCCCAGAACGGCAGTTTTATGAATGAGCAATGGTTCAGGCAGCAGATCGGTTATCAGTTTCTATCACTGGGATGGTATATTGCCAGTTTTATTGTGGGGGCGGTCGCAGTATTTATTGGTTCGGCCAGTATCTCTCGCGAGATTGAGAGCGGCACCATCCTGGGGTTAGCTTCCAAACCAATATCCCGAAGAGCAATAATCGGCGGTAAATTTGCCGCCTACTGTCTGATCTGTATGATTTATGCGGCAGTTATGGCCGCGGCGATAATGTTAATTAATCACTACTATTTTGATACCTACCTGCAGATCGGGTTAGTGATTAAGAGTATAGCTATTTTTGCTTTATTGCCGGTAGTCCTGATCGCCCCGTCAATTCTTACTTCTACTGGCTTTTCCAGCCTGGCTTCCGGGGTGACCATGTTTTTTATCTTGTGTGTAGGAATCGTCGGCGGTTTTCTGGAGCAGATCGGTGCCCTGATTAATAATCCCGGACTGGTTAAGGTTGGTATCATAACCAGCCTGATTGATCCCAGTGATGCCATTTACCGTCTGGCCATATCGCGGGTGGGAGGACCAGTTGGAACGGGGATAATAAATACTTTCGGCCCTTTTGGGAGTACCTCCACCCCCAGCGTTTGGATGCTGGTTTACAGTCTTTTATATGTTATAGTGATGGTGCTCTTAGCAATCAGGGTATTTAGAGGCCAGGATTTTTAACAACCGTTGTCATTGAAGGGGGAGCAAGATGAAAAGGTGGCAGCTGGCAGCTATACTTATATGCAGCTTAATTTT
>JBLNAA010000044.1:0-11275 GCA_050259135.1 Methylocystaceae bacterium
TTAAATGCTGCCATCGAAGCTGCCCGGGCCGGTGAATCAGGCCGCGGATTTGCGGTGGTAGCTGATGAGGTTCGTAAGCTGGCTGAAGGGGCTGATGCCGCGGCTCAGAATATTTCCCGTATTATCGGAGAGGTACAAAAGAGCACCGGAGCTACCGTTGTTAAAATGAACGAATCCTCACAAGCATTTAGTGAACAGGAAAAATTACTATTTGCCAGCACTGAATTATTTGCCCGTATTGGCGAGGAGTCAAAGGAAATTGATGCTGCCGTACAGGATATTACTGCAATTGTAGAAGAAGTTATTGCCTCCTCCGAAGAAGCCAATACTTCAGTGCAATCAGTTGCTTCAACCTCACAGCAGTTGGCGGCTACTACTCAGGAGGTTCAGGCGATCACCACTACCCAGATAACTCAATTGGCCCGGATAAGTGAAGAGCTGCAGAGCCTTAAGGAAATTGCCGGCCAATTAAAACAGACAGCAACGGGCCTGACTGAAAAATAGATCATTTCCATCCCAAGCTTCATAAAAAGGTTCCTTTAAGTTATATTTAACCTAAAGGAACCTTTAATTTTGTAATATATTTTGGAGTTATGATGATAGTTTCGCAGGTATTGACTGCAGTAGCAGGGGGCTTAATGACTTTTTTATCCCCCTGTGTTTTACCGCTGATACCATTATATCTGGGGTATCTGGGAGCCAGCCTGGAGCATCCGGGGAGGAATATAAACCGGGTGGTATGGTTTATCCTTGGTTTTACCCTGGTGTTTATACTGCTGGGACTGACAGCGACTAGTATTGGCCATTACTTAATACGTCATCAAATATTGCTGAAACAGCTGTCAGGATTACTTTTGATTATTCTAGGTATTGTGATGTCTGGTTTGCTGCCCTGGTCATTATGGACTAAGGAGTACCGGATTGATTGGCTGCCGCCAAGCAGTTCCGGGCTGGGAGCCTTGCTCTTTGGGGCGGCTTTCGCCCTGGGTTGGACACCCTGTACCGGTCCGATTCTGGCAGGTATACTGCTTTTGGCTGGTTCCGCTGATTCGATGGTCAGGGGAGCCATATTATTAGCCGGTTATTCACTGGGGATCGGTTTACCGCTCTTAATTACAGCCTATTTTGCGGATTGGTTTTGGACACGTTTGTTAAATCTGAGACCGCTGATAAGGGGCTTGCAAATCAGCGGAGGGTTACTAATGGTACTAATTGGCGGACTTATCCTAGGCAGGATAATATAAAAAGGAGGACTTTAGAGATGGCTGCTTCACGTTGTGAGACTTGCCCCATGCGAATCCATGCGGAACAGCACCCTAATACGTTTAAAGCCAGACTATGGCGCTGGCACACCAAGTTTTGCCCGGGGTGGAAGAAGTACCAAAAATCTCTGGCAATAAATACAGATCATAACCGCAATTAATTATTTATAAAAACAATGAATCCCGGATTTAGTCCGGGATTTCATTGCTTTTATACAGATTTTGGAGCTTTTAACTGGCAAGGCAGTCACAGGTAAGGTTAAATAGTAATAGGTCTTATATGATCCCAGGGAAAGGAGTCGGCATTTTGGCAAATAAAATGATTGCAGCCCTTAGTGAAGGAGATAAAGTTGAAATACCCCTGTTGGTAAAAGAAAAAACACTGCTGGATCAGAAGAATCGGGCAGGTAAATATATGCATCTATTATTAAGTGATAACAGTGGTGAAATCAATGCTTATGTCTGGGATAACACTGAGGAGATGTCCAAACGATGTACTACCGGCAAAGTATCAGTCTTTAAAGGAGACGTAATTAGTTATCGTGAAAGCCTGCAGTTACGGGTGGTTGGTGTACGATGGCCTTTAAACGGTGAAGTGGCAATGGATGATTTCGTTCCTCTGGCGCCCAGACCGATCAAAGAAATGGAATCTGATTTATTAAATCTGATCGACAGCATGCAAAAAGGTATTTGGAAAGATATCGCCGAAAATTTTGTCTTGTCTGATTACTTCCCGGCCTTTTGCAGGGGTACGGCTGCTAAGATGTTTCATCACAATTATATGGGGGGACTGCTGGAACACACCCTGGGGGTGATGAAGGTAGTTGATCATCTTTCGCAAATCTATGTTGATACTGACCGTGAGCTTATGATACTGGGGGCTTTACTTCACGATATAGGCAAAATTGAAGAAATGGAGTTCATACCGGGTATCTGTTATACCGATGCTGGCAGATTGCTGGGCCATATTGTACTGGGGTTACAAATGGCAGAAAAGATTTTATCGGTGGCTGCCGGACTTACCGAAGAACAAAAAACGATGGTATTGCATATCATTGCCAGTCATCATGGAGAGTACGAATGGCAGTCACCCAAACGGCCGCAGTTTGTGGAGGCCAAATTAGTACATATGGCCGATATGCTGGATGCAGAAGTTTATAAATATGCCAGTGCTCGTCCAGACGAAGCGGGCAGTAAATGGTCACTGCCGGTTAAAGGTATCGGTGAACCAGTATTTATTGGAGCCCGGCAAGCAGTTGTGCAGCAGTCGGAAGAATAACTGGGGGCTGATTGAAGGATGCCGCAGTCGATATTAATCTGGGTAATCGGGTTATTGTCAGGTTTAGTGGTATTGCTTTTAGGATACCTCTATAAGCTTCATACGGCTAAAGATCAGTATGAAAAAGAGGTAGCCTTATTAAACCAGGAATTAAAGTATAAAACTGACCTGTACAACCAATTAAAAGTGGAGGAAGCTGGCCAGCGCAGTCTGCTTGATGCGGCAACAACTGCCATTAATGATTTAACCGCCCGGTGCTCAGTGGCTGAGACCCGATTGGTCAGCCAGGATAAACTGGAGCAACAACTACTGGAGAAAGAGCAGCAGTTAGCCCAGGCCGGAAAACAAATGGCTGAAATGGAAACCAGATTGCAGGATGAGCAGAAAGCTGTGGCGGAAAAGCTGGAATTACTGACAGCAGCCAGAGAAAGTATGTTAGTCTCCTTTAAAGCTTTATCTGCCGATGCACTGCAGGCCAGTAATCAGTCATTTCTGGAGTTGGCCAAAACCACCCTGGAAGGTTACCAAAAAGGGGCACAGTCTGATCTGGCTGGTCGTCAGCAGGCCATTAATGATTTAGTAACACCTTTAAAAGATACCTTGCAGAAGGCCGAAGCCCAGGTGCGCGAACTCGAGAAAGAGCGTCAAAGTGCCTATACCGAGTTGAGAACGCAGGTAGAAATGCTTACGACTGGTCAACAGGGTCTGCAGAAAGAAACGGCTAACCTGGTACAGGCACTGAGGCTGCCTCATGTACGCGGCCGTTGGGGTGAGATTCAGCTACAGCGAGTGGTGGAATTGGCAGGGATGACTCCCCATTGCGATTTTGTGGAGCAGGAAAGTGTAGGTGCCGGACGCCTGCGCCCGGATATGATTATAAATCTGCCCGGCGGGCGGCGGGTGCCTGTGGATGCCAAGGCTCCGCTTATTGCCTACCTGAATGCCATGGAGGCAGGAGATGAACGGGAAAAGATCAGATTATTGCAGGATCACGTGCGGCAGATCCGCCTGCATATCAACAAATTAGCAGCCAAGTCATATTGGGAAGCACTGGATTATGCTCCCGAATTTGTGGTACTTTTTTTACCGGGTGAGGTATTTTTTGCCGCTGCTCTGGAACAGGAAGCGGGACTGATTGAATATGGGGTGGAGCAAAAAGTAATTCTGGCTACCCCTACGACACTTATTGCTCTGTTAAAAGGAGTAGCCTATGGTTGGCGTCAGGAACAGCTGGCGCGTAATGCCAGAGAAATATGTGAAGTGGGTAAAACCCTTTATGATCGGGTTCGAATACTGACCAATCACTTCAATGATTTGGGAAGAAGCCTGGATAAATCGGTTGACAGTTATAATCGGACTATTGGTTCGCTGGAGCGTAATGTACTATCCTCAGCCCGGCGGATTAAAGATTTGGGAGCGGGCAGTGAAGCAGATATTGTGATGCTGGAACCAATCGATAAAAACATCCGCCATTTACAGGCTCCTGAGATGCTGCCAAATAAAGCGGATGAAAATGGGGATGGGATAAATGGGGAGTATGGTAAGGAGCAAGGTAGGATTTAGCAGTCGGGGACATCATTGTTCGGGATGGCTGTATCTGCCTAAAGGGATTAAAAAACCACCTCTTGTTTTAATGGCTCATGGTTTGGCAGCCGAAAAGGAATTTGGTTTACCGGTATTCGCCGAGGCATATGCTCGGAATGGTTATGCAGTGTATCTGTTTGATTATCGTAATCATGGGGGCAGTGAAGGCCAACCTCGCAACCTGGTAAGAGCCTCGCGCCATCTGCAGGACTGGGAAGCAGCTTTGGCTCGGGTAAAGAGACTGCCCAATATTAACCGGGATAAAGTCATCCTTTGGGGGACGTCTTTGAGTGGGGGACATGTATTGGTTACTGCCGCCCGTCATCCGGAAGTAACAGCGGTAATCTGCCACGTTCCATTCACGGATGGGTTTACCGCGTTACAGAATAAAACCATCGGTGAGATGCTAAAAAGTGTGGGAGCAGGTATCCTTGATGCGGCTCTGGCCTGGGCTGGTGTTCGCTGTATGGTTCCGGTAGTGGCAGAGCCAGGGAAACTGGCTTGCCTAAATCAGCCGGGAGTGGTTCAGGAATATATGAAATCCATTCCCCCTGAATCGGAGTGGGTCAATCAGTGCCCGGCCAGTATTTTTTTAACCCTCCCTTTATATCGGCCGATCAAGCTGGCTGCAATGGTTAAGTGCCCGGTATTAATGATAAAAGCTGAAGAAGATAATATTATATCGGCTTCCGCAATGATCGAAACAGCCAAAAGAATCGAGCAGGTAAGGCTGATTGAAATTAAAGGTGGGCATTTTGATTTTTATGAAGGTGAAATATTTGAGAGCTTGTATCAAAAGGAATTGTCATTTCTGGCTGAGTTGGACAAAAAATGAATATTTGCCAAAATGCAATTATAGGTACCCCAATCTATCGTTAAGGGTATTTAGTTAAATAGTATCGAAAACCGGTGAAAGACTAGGAGGATGTTTAAATGAAGCAATTGCGCCGGAGCAAGAACAATCAAATGATAGCCGGGGTAGCAGGGGGGCTCGCTGAGTACTTTGATATCGACGTTGCCTTGGTACGTTTGGTTTGGGTACTGGCAGTGCTAGCCGCCGGGACCGGAATACTGGCCTATATTATTCTTTGGATCGTGCTCCCTGAAGAAATCAGTAATCAATCAACTGAAACTGCCGGTGATTGGATAGAAAATAATTCAGCCAATGACCAGATGGAGGATAACAGCAGCCACCAACGGCGACAACGTAATGCTGGGGTTTTATTAATCGCATTAGGGTTGGTCTTTCTGGGAGGGCAATTTATACCTCACTGGGTGATCAGCCGTTCCTGGCCGTTATTATTGGTGGTAATCGGTTTATATCTGCTTTTTAGGCAGAAAGGGGAATGATCAATACCATGCGGGTGGGGAAGTTTGTTTTATCCCTGCTGCTGATAATTGCAGGGGTGATGGGTTTTTTAATTAATATGGGTTATGGCAGTTGGGCCAGCTATCAGTTGGTTGGTCGTTGGTGGCCGCTCTTGCTGATAATAATTGGAGCAGCCATGTTTTGGCAGGGAAGGATACCCTATACACTGGCATATATTATAGTTGTTGCATTAGTTGCCGCAATTATTGGTTGTATGATGTTTAATGATCAGGCCTTACCTTTTTTCAGAGGCAGCCTGCAGTTCCTGCCTGAACCGGGGCTAATGGCCACCAAAGGTGAGTGCGCCAGTCTCAAAACCGGGCAATTAGTATCCGGGGCAGACATCTTTAAGATTCAGCAGTACTAAAACGGGGGCAGTATGATGGCAAAAGCACGAGTGGCCGCCCATTTAAAAAGACATTATCATGAACCGGGAACCGCACCAGGTACCCTGGTGGCTCCGCCTGCAACGGCCGGAGGCAGCTGTCAGGTACGGATTATCAAATATTCCCCTGATGGCATTAGTGAAAATCTAGTGGACGACCTGAAAGCTGGTTACCCTTCTCCCGTTTCTGACCAGGTTATCTGGATTAATATCGAAGGTGATTATTCCCCGGAAATGCTGCAGCAATTAGGGGATTATTACGGATTACACCCACTTAGTTTAGAGGATACCCTGAATCGGGGACATCGACCGAAAATTGAAGAATATACCAATTATCTATTTATTGTTTTTTATCTTTTGGGTCAGCAGAGACAGGCGATAGATCAACAGGTGAGTATATTTCTGGTCAGTAATGTGCTGCTAACACTTGAAAATAATGAATATCAGAGTTTTGAACTGTTAAGGCAGAGGCTGCGTTCACCACAATCGGGTGATGATATTCGCAACCGGGGAGCTGATTATCTGGCCTATGAGGTCTGTGATACCTTGATTGATCAATTCTTTCCCCGGCTGGAAATCTATCGGGAACGTCTGGATTTCCTGGAGGAACGTTTGCTT
This sequence comes from Methylocystaceae bacterium, assembly GCA_050259135.1. Taxonomy (GTDB): domain Bacteria; phylum Bacillota; class Syntrophomonadia; order Syntrophomonadales; family JBLNAA01; genus JBLNAA01. The sequence continues at coordinate 6,498 of JBLNAA010000044.1, forward strand.
AAAAATCCGGCCCGGGAATTGTTAGAAGAGATCCAACAGCTCAAAATGGAATTACTGGTTTTGGGCAGGCTGGCCTGGGCGGAACGTGACGTCATAGCCAGCCTGGAACGGCAGCGTCCACAGTTGACGGTATTTTTACGGGACAGTTATGATCATGTAGCACAAATTATAGAAATGCTTGAGACATACCGTGATATTACTACCGGCATATTGGATATATACCTTTCATCAGTCAGCAATCAAATGAATAGTGTGATGAAAACGTTGACCGTAATTACCAGCATCTTTATCCCGCTGACTTTTATTGTCGGGGTTTACGGAATGAATTTTACCCATATGCCTGAGTTAACAGCCCGTTATGGATACCCCATAGTATGGGCTGTGATGCTGGCAATTGGAGCCACCTTGCTGATTTGGTTCCGCCGTAAAAAGTGGTTATAAAAAATTATGGCTCGAAGGAAATTTGGGTTTTTCCTTCGAGCGGGTGCCGCCGGGTAATTAAGTTTAGGAATCGTTTCTCACGCTGGGGCGGACCATATCCAGCGTTCCCAGCACCACATGGGCGAGGCCAAAACCGGTTATACCGGCACCCAATGGGCCTCCTACCAATCGGCCTACCCCGGTTACCGCTGCTCCCACACCGGCAACCGCAAGACTGGTAGTGGTGGCTCGATGTTTAGACTTACGCAAAACAACTCACCTCCTGGATGATATTTTGACCATCAATGCGAGACTTTATCGGTCTGCTACTAATTACCAGCTTATTGGTTTAATATGCCGGCTCGATGCATAAGCAATAATAAATAAGGGTAAACAAAAGATTATCATTTTGTTATTGAAACGGATGCAATTAGCTAGTATCTTAAAAGTGCGGTAGACTTTAAAAAGTATATCAAGTCAATTGTTGAAAAAATGGCGTAAATGGAGGGAGATGGAAACTGAAATGAGCAGCTTTAAGAACCTGCAGATTAATTGGGACAAAGGTATTGTTACCATGATGGTTAATCGACCTCAAGCGATGAACGCATTAAACGAAGAAACCCTGCTGGAAATTGAGGCAGCAGCCCGGGAAATTAAAGCCGATGATACGGTGAAGGTAGTAGTAATTACTGGAGCCGGACAAAAAGCTTTTGTGGCTGGTGCCGATATTGCGTACATGCAGGAATTATCAGCGGTACAGGGACGAGAGTTTGCTAAGCTCGGACACCGAGTTCTTCGTGAGGTTGAAACCATTCAGGTTCCAGTCATTGCTGCTATTAACGGATTTGCCCTGGGGGGTGGATTGGAGCTTTCGTTAGCCTGTGATTTTCGGATTGCTGCCGAAAATGCTAAATTCGGTCAGCCGGAAGTGGGACTAGGAATAACACCCGGATTTGGAGGAACGCAAAGACTACCACGGACAGTGGGAGCAGCCTGGGCTAAGCAGCTGATTTACAGTGGCGATTTAATCGATGCTGCTACCGCTCTCCGTATCGGACTGGTTAATCAGGTAGTAGCTGTCGATGAACTGGCATCAGTGGCGGAAAAGCTGGCGAAACGTATTAGTGAGCGGGCACCCCAGGCAGTACAGTATTCGAAAGCAGCAATTAATGACGGCATGCAGTGTGATATTGACCGAGGGTGTGCCATTGAGGCAGATTTGTTCGGTTTATGTTTTTCTACTCAGGATCAAAAGGAAGGTATGACCGCCTTTTTGCAAAAAAGAACAGCCGATTTTAATGGCAGGTAGAACTAAAAAAGGGGTTCTGGCTTTTAAAAGCCAGAACCCCTTTTAGTTTTCAATCTTCATAGGGGTATGATAACCAGGCTAACTGGAGTTCGTCTATCAATAACGTCCAGGCCGCTAGTGTAATCAAGTCATCATTATCGTTACGATAGCAAAAGGTAATCTGGAAATCTCCCTCATCTTCCCTCTGCAGCAGGGTATAAACCCGGGGCCAGCGGCTATTAAAATCAACTCCGTTTTCAGGAGTATAATGGGTAGCCAAAACTACAAAATGATCAGGATTATTTGCATGTAGTTGATTAACCTGCTGACTGATTGCTTCCTCGATACGCAGCGGATAAGGACCCAAATAAGCAGAATCAATGGTATGAAACAACTGCTTTCACCTCGTTAACCAGTTTTTTAATTGCTGCCAATATTAAGATCAGAAAGAGGAATCGTTACTGTAACCGAACAGTTTTTACCAGCTTTTTTGGCAGCATACAAACCGGCATCAGCAGCTGATATCATCTCCTGGCTTTTACCGTTCATAGTTGATACATAACCAATACTGACAGTTATTTTGAGCAGTTCAGTGTTGCAGTCCAAAGTTTCCTCTGCCACTTGCCCACGTATTCGCTCCGCTATTTTAAAAGTTTCTTCCCGGCCTGATCCTGGCAGGCAAATTATGAACTCCTCGCCACCAAATCGTCCTACCAGATCATAATCACGGCAGCAGCGGCTCAATACTTTACTGAGACGTGACAGAACATGATCGCCAGCGGTATGCCCATAGGTATCATTGACTATTTTAAAATTGTCAATATCTATCATTAACAATCCGACCGGATGGTTCTCCCGCCGGCATCGCGATAGTTCGCATTCCATCCGCTGGAAGAAGTAACGGCGGTTATAAAGGCCGGTAAGGTAATCCAGGTTAGCCATCCTCAGGATATTATCTTCTAACTCCAATATTCGCTTGCCGATATTGAGACGACAGCGCAATTCGTTGATATTAAATGGTTTTACAATATAGTCATCAGCGCCAGCTTCCAGGCCGCGAATAATATTGGTGGCATCATTGAGAGAGGTCACGATAACTATATAGGAATAACTCGTATGCGGAGATTTACGCATCTTCTCGCATAGATCAACTCCATTTATACCAGGCATAATCCAGTCGAGCAGAAAAATCCGCGGGGCATCTTGCTGTATATATATGTCCCAGGCCAGGTTGCCATCTTCGACGGCCCAAACATCAAACCCCCACTCCCGGCATCTGTCTTCCAGTATCCGTCGAGATAAGCGATCATCATCAGCAATAATAACCTGCAAGTTTTTTGATACCCCCTTATTAAACCTTTTACTATTGTATCTTTTTATTTAATCGATTGGAAAACATTTAGAGGTAACAAAAATATAAATATTATGCGAGAAAATTCGTGGCAAAAAACCGCAAAGACCGCTCAAAATAAAAAAAAGCTGACATTAAGTCAACTCTGTTTGGGAAGTATTGGAGGATATTGCTTGATTATTTTTCTGCTTAAGTCATGGCAGCTCTTTTAACAGCTGGGTTTTAAATTTGATCTGCCCGCGGCTCACGACTGGAGTGACTGGTCTCCGGATACTACATTTTAAACTGCTTCTTTCGGACTGAGTATACTGCGTGAGTAATTATCCTGCCAGGTCATCTTTTAACTCTCTTTCCGTCCAACTGTCCTTTCCATAATTAAAGATAAAATTTTAAACGAAATCTCCCGCTGGGGGATCTGGTAATAATCAACTGAATCAGGGCCGACCACAATCCAAAAAGGTGCATTGGCTCGGTTATCTTCCTGGTCAATGCAACAAGCATCACACCCGCAAATCAATATCCCGTAATCAGCATCCTGATTTTGATACACTATCTGGCAATCAGATACGCTTGACCGTAAGGTATTGGTTATTTCTCTGACCAGAGCCACTCGGTCATAAGCTGGATTACAGCCGCCGCAATATTTCACAAATACTTTCACGACCGATATCCTGGCTTTCCATGTAATATTTCCCGAGCTATTTCAATGAGTTCTAAAGCTTCAGGCGTTTCTACCAGTTCGATTTTCGTTATTTCCGGCAGATGCTCCTGAAGAGTGGACATAATCAAATTATCGATAGTTGATTTGGAGGCAGGGCAATTGCAGCACTGACCCAGCAAACGAATACGCAGTGTACCATCACTGGTGTATTCAACAAGCTCGATACCGCCGCCATGTTCAGACAGAGCCGGAGCAATATACTGATCAATAATTTGCTGAATATGCGCTAACATTTCGCCCTACCTCCTAAAGTCAACCAGTTATATTTTACATTAAGCCGTCTTCATCAATACCGCAGATGCGGCGGGCCAGAGCTTTTTTGGAATCCAGGTTGGCCAGACGCTGGATCATAATGCGCTGAGCCTGGGGCGAACCGGCACCATGCATGGATTCGGTCAGATAACCTACCGCAATGGAACCCATGGTGATGGTCTCAATCAGGCGCAGCATCCGCTGCCGGTCAGTGGTGGGGAACTTGGCATCCCCGGCCATTAATTTATGGCACCATTCGCCGACTTCCGGTGAATTAAAATCAGCATCCGAAGGCATGGTGGCTACCAGACCACCGGCGATATCCTGAGCGATACGGGCGATTTCATAGGGGAAGCGGGTAACGTTCTGCTTACAGACGTTAGCCAGCATCATATCAATCAGGTAGTTGCCGGCAGCAGTCTTTCTGCCTTCCGCCGAGCAGGCAATACCGCTGGAGTACAGAGTCTCATTCAGGTGAATCATTTCGATCAGTTTGTCTTTTACATGGGAAGCCTTGGCCGCCCCATTGTATTCTGCAATTGCCGCTGCAGCACCAATTAAGACATCACCGTTGCCGACTTTGCAGCCGCCGTAGGACTGACGATGGTAACCGGCAAACCGCTCCACCAGCATACCGGAAAAATCAATTTCACCGCACATGAAAACCCGTTCCCAGGGAATAAAGGTGTTGTCAAAGATGATGATTGCTTCCTGACCGCCGTAGTTGACATTGCCGCTGTCAATAT
>JBLNAA010000045.1:0-3818 GCA_050259135.1 Methylocystaceae bacterium
TATCCCCTTTTCCCGGTTGGTACCTGCCTTCGTTTTCCGTTTCGGTTTTAGCTTACTAACCATATCCCATACCCCTTATTTTAGTACCAATTCATATACGAAATTGGTCAATTTGTTGACATATTATATGCATGACGCGAGGAACTAGTTAAAACCAGAAACAACAAAGCCAGCGTAACCTAAAGGTGCACTGGCCTTGATATTTTCAGGGGTAACCATTCGCTTGGTACCAATGTATGGTTTTACTGCTGGTTTAATTCGATTAGTCGGTGGCAGCGGGTGACGACGGCCGCTAATTCAGCTCGGGTTATCGTATCATCAGGCCGGAAAAGCTTACCATCACCTTTCATGATACCGGTGTTGCTGACAAAAACCATGGCATTGATTGCTTCCTGAGACCGGCTTAACATATCCGCATAATTGGGCATCACCATTATCATTGGCACGGTAATTGCTTTGGCCTCAAAGCTGTGCTGCACTGCATGTGCCACCTCTAATCGGGTAACAGATGTATCAGGAGAAAAACTGCGGTCACCAGTTGAGATGAAGATCTTATTAATGGCACAGATTATTGCATCTTCAGCATACCAGGCCTGGTTATCAACATCGGAAAAATAATCAGTGGCCTCCGGTTGTTTGAAAAATCTTATATCACCAAAGTCCAATTTAAAGGTTCTTACCAATACCGAAGCTAATTGGGCACGGTTAACCTTTCCTTCCGGTGTGAATACCTTGAACCCCTGCGCAGTAACTGCGGTTCCTTGCATTATCCCGAGATTATAAGCCGTTTGAATCTCTGGCTCGGCCCAATGGCTTTTGATGTCGATATAATCTCCGGGGGCCAGCTTGGCGCTTGCTTCCATTGAGAAGGCTAAGACTACAACTATTGCCAAGATTAAGCCGAGTCTAAATCGCATTTGATAGTCCTCCCTCACCATTCTTATCAATAATTACGTTAATGGCTGTTTATTCTTGCACTGGTAAATGTCTGAAGGAGTATATCAAACCGGGCATTTTCAATCTCATTTTAATAAGGAATTGATCATATTGATTTTGGAGGAATCACCAACCGTTGCTTCAGTCAACCGATTTTCCTTTCCCAGCAGTTTATCGCGGATAATTTCACGTTCAAATCCCTGCTCTTCCAGGCTGACTGCCTGGTGATAAAGATTTCGCCACCAATTAAGTTTATGTCTGATCCTTTGTTTGGCTTGATCGTAAACGCGGCCCGAACAGCAGTAAATAGTATCAAAGTTATAATTGAGCAGCTTCTCTAACGAAGTCATCGTCAAATGGACATCTTCATCTATTCTCAGATTTTTTACTTCTTCTCCCCGAAACAGGTCTCCGGCAAAAAGCCAGCCGTTTTCTTCCTCGACCAAACAGATATGATCGTGAGCATGTCCCGGAGTAAAAACAACCTGGTATTGATATTGATCCCCCTGGATAAAATCCCCCAGGGGGCTGCACTCGGAAGCCGGCGGATAATCAAACAGCACTTCCTGATAGTATAAAAATCTGCTGGTCCACAGTGATGGATCTCGATTCAGCGGTATGGTTAATTCATGGGCAAGAATAGGTATGTTACGCTGTTGAAAATAGATATTATTGCCGACATGATCTTCATGATGATGGGTGTTAACCACTTTTTTAATGGGCAGTCCGCTTAGAGCTGTCTCCAATTCGTTAAATACCGAATAGGGACCGGTATCAATCATAATACCATCAACATAATAGACTGCCATACTGAATGGTACAATATCGCCGATTTGCTTACCCATCATGAATTGAACTACTTCCCCCAGATTATTACGCGTAATCATAACCAAATCACCCCTTGGATTGGTCTTGACTAAAGTAAAACAGCCAGGACAGCTGGCGGCGTGTTCTGGCTGGTATTAATAAAATTAAGCTGGTTATCCCCTATTATTCTTCATTGGCGGCCGGGTTCCTTCTGCCGATTTCCGGTTAATGCTGTCATCATCGGTTAGACTGCTTTCAGGATTTCCTCGGTGTGCTCTCCTGGTTCGGCAAATACCAATTTAATATGCGCCGGTGTAGCTGACATCTTGATCGGACTGCCTGCCAGGATCAGGTCACCGGCATTACTGCTGTCCGGAGCTTCAATCATCATTTTACGTGCTTGGACCTGCGGATGTTGGGCGGCTTCCTCCAGAGTCAGAACCGGAGTCAGGCATACTTCGCAGCCGTCAAAATAATCCATCCACTGCTGCATAGTCTTCTGAGCTATTATGTTTTTAATATCAGCTATCATGGCCGGCTGTTGTGGTTCGTCAAACTGCCATTCAATATACTGCGGACGTTCAATTCGGCTGCAAAATGTGATCCAGAATTTTTTCTCAATTGCTCCCAGAGCTAAATACCGCTGATCGGAGGTTTGATAGGTGTTATAATAGGCAAATCCTCCAGTCAGTGAATCAGCACCCATCTTCGGTAATTTTCCGCCGCCGGACCAAAATGCTATTCCGGAAGACAGAAAACTGATGGCTGCGTCAAGCATCGCAATATCGCAAAACTGGCCTTCGCCGGAACGCGTCCGGTGAAATAAGGCGAGCACAATCGCAACCACTGCATACATAGTACCTCCGGCAAACCCGGCCAGGGGAACCTGGGATATAGCTGGCCTGCCGTCCGGAGTACCAGTAAGGCCTAATAACCCGGATATAGCCTGAAAATTGATATCATGACCCGGAACCTGACTATAAGGGCCGGTGGCTCCAAATCCGGATAAGGCACAGTAGATAATTCTCGGGTTAATTATACGCATATCTTTATAACCCAGGCCTAACCTATCCATAACCCCGGGACGAAAATTATCAACAACAACATCAGCAGTTGTCACTAATTCTTTAAAAGCTGTACATCCTTCTTCGGATTTCAGATTCAGGATAACGCTCTTCTTATTGCGGTTAACACTATAAAAGTAAGCACTCATTCCTTCAACAATCGGCTCTTCATGCCGACCGGGTTCGCCGCTGGGAGGTTCTATCTTAATTACTTCCGCTCCAAAGTCAGCTAATATCTGAGTGCAGAACGGGGCGGTACGTGCCCGAGTAAGGTCCAGTACTCTAATGCCAGCTAAAGCTCCTGCCATGATGATCTCCTCTCGTATTACAACAAATGTTATTATCTTCTAGTATAATGTCTTACTGCGCTTTACCTGGTGCTAGTTTAACAACAGCTCTTGAAATCTATTCAACTCTTTGCCTGCCCAATCTAAAACCAGGCAATATCAGCACCTGGTTCACTGGCTGAAAACCAGTGTAAAATAGCTGGTTGTCTCCATGTTATCATTTCGTATAATAATACCCGAATTGCTGTTATCTATGAGCTGAAAGCTCTTTATTCCATTTCGTTCGGCATATCGAAAAGCGCAGGCCAATGCCGCCGGCGAATCCAGATAATCGCTATCTAACTGTAACAAGATGGTGTAATCAAAATTCCGCATCAGTTTTAAGGTGTACTGATCGTTATTCTGCGCTTGCGGCCGCGTAAGATAATGGGAAAAATCTACTGAGGCCAGGATTATAGCTTTCTGATTCATGAATGGCTGTAACCCATCTAACAGCGCATCCACATCATTTAATGATACTTCGTGCTGTAAAATAACCGGCGCCACTCTGGCATTTGGCAGATAATGATGCAGCAGCGGTATCAAACCGGCTACCGAATGCTCCTGTTCAATCATTTTTTCGTCTCTTACTGCCAAACCATTTTTTATCAGTGAGTTAACTACTGCCTGATCAGTAAGCATTCTGCCTTCCGGGGTCTGCCAATCATTTAAGCCGGTAATTATC
>JBLNAA010000046.1:0-28689 GCA_050259135.1 Methylocystaceae bacterium
GGGGGACGGCTGCTTCACCGTCCCTCAGCCGGTCGATAAACCCCCATCTGCGTTGTACCCGCAAGGGGTAGGCCGCATTTCTAAGCGCTGAAGCGCCAAGAACTGCGCACTCTCCAGTTCGCATTCTTGTTCGACGTACCATAAAGGGGGACATATCTGTTGGCCGGTTTTGCTTGGCAAAAGCGATTAGCGAGAGGTGTGTCCCCCTAATATTAGATAGCCTGCACCGCTGGCAAGCTTCGCTTGGTCCTGTTGGTCAGCCTTTACAGGCTTCCAATGCGCCGACACTAGGTGCATAGTCACCGATGCTATCCGCAGTATTAGGCGATACATTCTCGTCGTCACTCTGCAAATGCTCCTTCTCGCCTTGCATCTAAGGTTTTCTTAACAGCTTGTGTTTTATTTTGACCATTTAATCAGATGTCATTTAGTATGCAGGTAATGCTTGTGGTTTAAATACCATATGCATGATAGCAGGTAAATGAAGAAAGAAGGGAAGGGCCGGTTTGTTAAGCAGAAAATCTGTTTATGCCTTAACGATTCTGCTGGTTATAACATTTTTTGCCTGCATTTTCGTGCATCATGGGCGCACCGAGACTCGCCTCAGAGCAGCGGAAGATAGGTTAAAGTGGCTGGAACCGGATAAGCCGGCTTTTAGTTTTGAAGCCTATCAACCAATCAACCAGGAAGGAAATTATAATCCGGCTGAGTTTGAATTGATTACCGAGAATAAAATTTATCGGCGGCCGTATTACACCCCTGACATCAACACTAATACTACCCCCGAGCCAGATTGGTGTTATGTTCCCCGCATCAGCCAAATCAGCCAGCATCGATTATTCCTTTTTAGTGATGGGGGGTCATTCTTTTCCGATTTGCGTGGAATACTGAGGCTGGGAAAACTCCCCAAGGGATGGTATCGGAGCAACTCGGTTTGTATTCTGGTTATTAACTGCCGGGTGAAAGATGTCTTTTGGCGCGATAATGATCTGATGGTAGTCGTTACTCCTGCTCTTAAAGGATATCAGATGCTCCGGGTGCGGAAGCTTCAAAGCAGTCCGCCTTCGGCCTGGTTACTTGACAATAATTATGGGGTTTGGGAAGAAGCCTATCGATAGTGCAGATTTTTGCTGTATAATCGGAACAATGGGTATAATCAGTCAACTATTTGCTTAAGGATGGTTAATTAATGGCTGAAAACATGGGCATAAAAAAGGAATTATTTGACTTGATAATCGCATCGGTGACTCAGGCGCCATATTACCAGCTGCTTGGTGTTCGACTGGAGCAAATAGGCAGCGGATGGGCAACTTTGACGGTTATGCCGCAAACGCAGCATACCAATCCCATCGGTTTGGTACACGGTGGTTTGATCATGAGCCTGGGAGATGCAGCAATGGGGAACGCCGTTCGCAGTCTGGGTCTAAAGGGCGTTACTGCTAACATGAATATTGATTTTATGCGCCCCGCTAAAGTGGAATCCAAATTGTTAGCCCGGGGTGATGTGACCAAAGCCGGGTCCAATTTGGTCTTTGCCCGGGCCGTAATCGAAAGTGATAATAAATTGATTGCCGCTACCAGCGGGACCTTTTATGTTACCGGAGCAATTGATTTAGAGGTAGGAAGCCATGGGTAGAAGTATTTTTAACAGCAAAGTTTTTGGGGTTATTACCTTTGATACCACCTCCCAGGCGCTTAGGGCGGAAAAATTATTGCAGACTGCTGATCAGGATTTTGTCATGATCCCAACTCCCCGTGAAATAACTGCCTCCTGCGGACTGGCAGTAAAGATCTATCCCGAGGATATGGTGCAGGTGCAGGCTGACCTACGAAACGAGGGGGTTATTATCTCAGGGGTTTACCAAATTGACAAATCAACCGGACAGACCCGGTTGCAGGCGTTAGATGCTCAGTAAAATTTGACTCCAGCGGCATTTAAGTTTAGATGGCTGAATCCCTGCGTAAGCAGGGATTAATCTTAGATAGGTGGGAAATATGGAGGGGAATTTTTCCGACTTACTTGGCAATATGTTAAGCATAATCGCTCCTGATGGTTTGTTAAGCCAAAAATTGCCCGGATACTGTTTCCGTGCGGAACAACAGGAGTTAGTTAAGGCTATAACCAGAAGCTTTTACGATGACACATTTTTGTTAGCAGAAGCAGGCACCGGAGTAGGTAAGTCCCTGGCTTATCTGCTGCCGGCGGCATTTTATGCAGCGGAAACCGGGGAAAAGGTAATTATTGCCACCAAAACTAAAGCCTTGCAGGATCAGTTAATGCAGCATGATTTACCTTTGTTAGGAGAGCTGCTGCCCTTTGCCATCAATTTCGAGGAAGCCCGGGGACGGGAGAATTACTTATGCCCGGCTCGTTTGCAGAAAATAATTCGCGGCCGGACCGAGTTAGATAGTGAAGAAACCAGGTTTTTAGAGAGCATTGCTGGCTGGACAGTGACAACTGCCACTGGGGATCGTAAAGAGTTGAATATTGATGGCAATCTACTGCGCCATTGGCATTTGGTATCCAGTAACCGTCAATTTTGTCAGAGCGGTAATTGCGGCTATGAAGATAGCTGTTTTCGCCTTAAGGCGCGTCGACGCTGGGAGGATGCCGACTTGTTAGTAACCAATCATGCTTTGCTGCTGGCAGATGCCCAGATGGGACATGTTCTATTACCGGAATATCATACCCTGATTATAGATGAAGCCCATCAGCTGCCCCGGCAGGCTCAGGAGCATTTCTCCATCCGCTTCAGTCATTTCAGCCTTTCTGATCTGCTCGGAAGGTTAGAAACCAAAATGGGGGGCATCGAACGGGGATTAATGCCAATGTTGCAGCTGCAGTACCCGCAGTTTGAGAGTATGATTCAGCAGGTAACAATAAGTAAGAATAAAACTGAATATGCGGTACACAGGTTTTTTGACGCCCTGGAGGAATTCCTGGCCTCTCGCTGGGAAAATGGACCACGTCTTCGTCTGGACAGCAATGACCGTGAGCAGTTTATGTTTCAATATGCCGGAGAGTGGAGCCTGTTGTTGGAGCGCTTGGAGGATTTAGATCAGGCGGTAAAAGCTCTGGGACACGAATTGCCGGAAGAAGAAAGCAGTCAGTTTTTAGGCATGGTGCAGGAACAATTGGCGGAACTGCTGGCCGATACAGCTGTCGTGGAATTCGATTGGGGACCCCGGGAAAAGGTAGTCTGGGCGGAACGAGAGAGTGGTTTGTCAATCTGTCTGGTATCGGCACCTCTATATCCGGGTCATGATTTAAAGGAAATGCTTTTTTCATCGGTTAACCGCCTAATAATGGTTTCCGCTACCATGTCTGTCAGTCAGCGCTTTGATTATTTTATTAGCCAATGTGGGTTAAAAGAGTATGAGGACGATGAACTGCTGGAAACGATGATCTTGACTTCGCCATTTGATTATGAAAAGAATTGCCAGGTGCTGATTCCCTGTGATATTGATTTGCCAGGTGAACCGGCTTATGAACACCAAGTAGCGAAAGCAGTAGCTGAACTGGTAATGGGTGCCCGGCAGCGCTGCCTGGTTTTATTTACATCACACAGCCATATGAAAACAACTGCCCAGAAAATACGCCCCCTATTGTCTCAGGCGGGAATACCTCTGTTGATACAGAACGAAGATGGGCCGTTCACCCGGCTGATCAGCCGTTTACAGGATGAAAACGCCGGGGTGTTGATGGGCACCGATACCTTTTGGGAAGGGGTTGATCTTCCCGGGGATATGATGTCGTTATTAGTAGTGGTACGATTGCCATTTAGATCCCCGGGTGACCCGTTCTATCAAGCATGGTTGGAAGAAATGCCTTCAACTAAGGTTTTTACTGATATTATGCTGCCCGAGGCAGTACTTCGCATGAAACAAGGTATGGGCAGACTGATTCGGAGTGAACATGATCGCGGAAGTATTGTGATACTTGATCGCAGAATGCTGCCTCCGCCTCAGGGGAAAAAGTATGCGGTTCAGTTCTTAAATAGTATGCCTACTGCTAAGCCGCAAATTACCAGGCTCGCTGAACTGCCAGCTATGATTGTTGATTGGGCATAAAAAACCCCCACCGAGGTGGGGAGAAAAAGAATGGGATTAACTTAATTCAAGAAAAGGTTAAAAAATAAAGCCGAACCCGTTAAAAGGTTCGGCTTTAGCATACCAATATAATGCCCTCGTGCCTAACTCCTTTCCAACGGGAGGCATAACTGTTTCCGGTTATACCCTATCGGTCCTGACACCATAGAATGAGGCTTTCCTTAGGGGTCTGGACTCGGAGTCTGTTTATTAACTTGTTTTTAGTTTACTAGAAAAGCTGATAATTGCAATATCTAATATTAAATAATTAAATAAAGATTTGGATGTAAAGAGAGAAAATAGAAAAAGCTTCACCCGGGGGGAATAACAGCAGGCTATTGGAACGGTTGTCACTTGTAACAGCATTATTAACTGCCCCTGGCCACCAGAGCTGGCGAATACAGTGATTTAACCAGTATTGCTGTTACCAGACTTTTTGCCTAGAATTAAATCTAGTTCCGGGGAAGAACCTGTGATAGTAAAGGTATTCTGTGGCCGGCGGCAATATTTAAATCACCTGGTTAGTGAAATATGCAGGTTCAGAAGCGAAGGTCTGAGGAGGAGGTGATTGACCACGAATGTTTTCGACATATCAATCAGTCCGCTGAAGGAAGATGCCATTTATCCAAATGACCCGCCGACAGTATTAACTACATTAGGTGAGATTTGGGATCTTGGCTACCAGTTAACCTGCCTGCAGATGAGTTTACACGCTGGAACCCACATTGATTTCCCGGCGCACTTTATTAGGGGAGGAAAGCAGGCAGGAGAGTATAGCCTGGATACTTACTTTATGACTGCTCAGGTAACTGACGGGGATCAGGCTTTCACTGCTGCTGCAGCTCTGCAGCCTGGAGAAGCATTGCTGGTAAGGACGAGACAAACAGGCAGGGAGAATAGCCTGGTATTTGATCTTGAATTGGCCAGAGTATGTACAGATAAACAGTTGGGCTTGGTCGGAATTGATCAGTTAAGTATAGAAGAAAGCAGTGATGGCAGTTTTCCTGTTCACCATACCCTGTTAGCATCCGGGGTTCTTATCTTGGAGAATTTGGATCTGAGCAAGGTAGAAAACGGGAAATATCAACTGATTTGTTTACCGCTCAAGACTGAGAAAACCGAAGCAGCACCAGTTAGAGCGGTATTGCTGCCCCTTCAGGAGGGATGGTTATTAAGATAATAAAAATCAGGCTGGGGGTAACTTGTACTTACCTGCTTCCTACCAGTAAAGGTGAATATGTTTTGGTCGATGCGGGTGAACCAGGACTGGCAGATAAATTTAAACAGGTTGCTGCCCGCCGGGGCATTGATCTGCAGTCGATACGTTTAATCATAATTACTCATGCCCATTACGACCACGTGGGAAGTCTGGCTGAAATTAAAAAATGGTGTGATTGTCCGGTTTTAATCCATCCGTTAGAAGACGAGATCCTGCAGCAGGCTAAAATCGTGATTCCGCCCGGTATCAGCATTCTGGGCAAAGTATTAAGTTATACCGGCAAATTATTAGGGTCTTATATGCGGTTCCCTGCCAGTAAGGGAGATATTTTAGTTACTGACCGCTGCGATTTGAATAGCTTTGGTTTGGATGGTGAAGTAGTATCAACCCCGGGTCATACTAAAGGCAGCTTATCAGTAGTTTTAGCCTCTGGTGATGCTGTTGTCGGCGATCTGGCCATGAACTTTTTAGGGCGCAATAATTTTCCCATTTTCGGTGATAGTGTTGAGGAGTTAAATCAAAGCCGGTCCTTGATAAGATCAAAAGGCATACATACTGTTTACCCGGCCCATGGAAGACCCTTCCCAATTGAAGCCCTTTGGGAAAATTAGCGTAAATGTTTATTGCCATTGCATCGATAGCAATGCCCATCATTTGTGCTCATTGTTGTTATGCCTCCAGACTGGCAGCCCGGAGCTTATCGTGCTTAAATATGTCCTTAACTGGCTTTTAAAAAAGATGTGCTGGCAACCGGGGTTAGGTTGTTAGAATAATGGACAAAATATTAAAACAAAGTAGAATAACTGTGGTAAAAAACGACAATGTATGACATAATGAAAGAGAAAACGAGAACAAATGATGCGAAAGCCAATTATAACTTGATAGTGAAACCCATAACATAGTCGGTTGGTTTCTAAAATCCTGTCTAATAAAGTCTGATTTATATAACTTGTTTGCTTACGTAATTTCGGTAGAATTAAATTAGTAGAAAAGTACGAAAAATCCGTAGCTGACAAAAAAAAGAAATATGTTAGTAGGAAGGATGGTGAAGCAGGTGACAAAACTTCAAATAACATTGCTCCTGATTGCGTTTGGCTACTTATTTATCAAAGGCGTCCTGTTCGTGGTGCTTTACCGCCATACTTACGCTGTTGAGAAAAGCGCGCTGACTAAACAAAAAGCTTTAAGAAAAATGCTTAGCGGTATGCGCATCAAAGACAAGCAAAAGTATAGTAAGGCCTACGAGTTGTCTGGCTTACAGCCAAACGGAGAGATCGGCAGAGAAGGAATTTAAGAATATTCATGAAATATATGAACCTTTTCCTAGTGGAAGGGTTCTTTTACTTTTCTTTCTGTGCCCATAGAAAGGACAGAAAAATTAATTTTACCGGCTATCACCCCTTTAGAGTTCAGCAGGAATAATTATGGCTTTTTTGACCAAGCCTAATTCTAATCAGGGACTTTGCTAAGGAGGTGAAAGTAATGTTTGACTCGGAGATTTCCAGTATCACCAGCAGCGAATTTTTTGCTGATGCTTTGTTACACGAGTCAATTCGTGTTTCCGGTACTCCTTATCGATTATCAAATTCTAATGGTATAAGCCAGGCAGTAGCGGATAATGGTAGCGATATCCTATCAGTTTATAATACGATGTAATGAGCTTTAAAAAAGGCGGACAGTGGCAACACTGGCCGCCTTTTTCTTGAATACACACGATTAATAAGGAGATCATTCAGTTGCGCTTCAAATATCTAAATAGACCTCTGCTAATACTGATTGCTGCAGTCATTTTAATGGTTGCTTCCCGTTTGACACCAGCAGCAAAACCAATATCACATGATATACTTTATCGAGATCGAGTTGTAGTGCTGTTATATCACGATTTCAAGTCCTTAGAGAATGGAACTGCGATCAGTGCACAACGGTTGGACAGTCATTTCCGTCAGCTGGAAGCACATGGTTTTAACGTTGTATCACTGGATCAAGCTGCTGGTTTGGTCACCGGAAAAAATAAGGTGCCGGTCAATGCCATAGCGATTACCATGGATGATGGATATGCCAGTAATTACACGGTGGCATATCCCAGGTTAAAAGAACGCGGATGGCCGGCTACAATTTTTCTTACAGTTTCTAATGTTGGGCGGAAGGAAGGCAAGCGGGCGCACTCCCGCTGGCTTACCTGGGAACAAATATTGGAGATGCATAAGAACGATATTTCATTTGGAGCCCATACTTATAATGGTCACTTTTTTACCACGGATGCTGAAGATCGCCAGTTACCCTGGCTGTTGGCTAAACTGCCGGCAGAAACTGAACAGGCTTATATGCAGAGGATAAACGCCGATTTCTACCAGTCACAAGCCATCTTGGAAAACAAACTGGGGGGACAACCTCGTCACTTTGCCGCACCTTTTGGCATGTATAATGACATGATTGCTGGGATTGCAGGCAGAAACGGTTATGTCTATTGTTGGAGTACTGAACATCTGCCCATAAAGAACCAGGCTTCGCTGAGTAAAATGGGGAGAATATCGGTTGGGATCCGGGGAACTACCGGAGAACAGTTAATCAAAATGATTCTGGCTACCGCGCAATCTGACCAATGATTTAATTAATGGTTATCACCACCTGTGATTGTCAGCATATAATGCACTGTGAACATTTATGCTAGAAGGGGTGACACTTTTGCGGGTTTATTATATTAAGGTCCCGGGGTTTATTCGCAAACTGTTATTAAAAGTATGGGGGTAAAATAATAAGTTAAAAAGAGAAATTTGGACATAAGAAGACACCCATGTTAATGGGTGTCTTTAGGCCTTTTATCAGGATAAAAGCTATCTATTAGCTGCTGCTGTGAGTAGTACTTCGACTTAAGTAACTGCCTTCAAAACTGTCAATATCCTGCCGCGGACCAATAACCACCAGGATGTCTCCGGCCTCAATGATAGTATGACCAGCCGGATTAACCATGGTTTCTCCCTGTTGATGAACTACGGCCACACACATGACATTTACCTGATTATGTCTAAAAACCTGTTTAATAGTGCTGCCCACTACTAATGAATTGGGTTCTACCATCAGTTCCCGGATTTCCATGCTGAAGTGCTGACTATGTACGAGACTCTCAAAGAGGTCCAGGGTAGTTGGCTTGACAATTGCAGTGCCCATCCTTTGACCAGCAATTTGAGCTGAGGGAACAACCCGCTGCGCTCCAGCCCGGTAAAGCTTTTCCACGGACTCGGGTTTTTCAGCCCGGGCTACAATTTCTAACTGCGGGTTTAAGGCACGGGCGGTAAGAGTTACGTATACGTTATAGGCATCATCAGAAAGGGCTGATATCACTCCGCGTGCTCTTTTGATTCCGGCTTCGATCAGTATCTGATCATCACTGGCATCTCCCACCAGACAAAGAATATTTTGAGATTGCAGATGGTGTATCAATTCTGGTTCATGGTCAATCAATACATGAGGTACCCCCTGGTGCTTCAGCACTTCAGCAGCCGCTTGTCCCACTCGTCCGGCTCCGCAGACAATGATGTGGTTGTGTAAGCTGTTAATTTTATCTTTCATACGATTTTTCTCCGTAAGTAATGAAATCTGGCTTTCGACCGCAATACTGATTATCGAACCGATAGCGTAGGTAAAAACTCCTACCCCCAATAAAATCAGCAGCATCAAAAAGATCTTGCCCCCGACCGTTTGGGGAATAATTTCGGAAAAACCAGTAGTGGTAAGACTGATAATTGTCACCCAGCTGGCATCAAGCAGGTTCCAGTGTTCTATGATCATTAAACCAGTGATACCGGTCAGGATGATTACTATCAGGGCGACACATGAACTGATAAGCTGAAACCGAGCGCGCAACAGCATTTACCTCCAGGCAGGCAAACATGGTTACTATATTAAAAAGGTAATACTGTTTGATACGCTCTGGCACTGCTTGCTGCCCGGTTTAACTGCTGAGTGAGACGCCCAATATACCACCCAGCAAGCCAGTAGCCACAGCTATTGCCAGGTCGCGGAGACAAACCGCCATGGTAACTGGTTTTGCCATCAGCAGAGATAAAACCAGCATGAGAATAAAAAAGGCCATCCCAAATGATATACCGCGCATCAAACCTTTGTTACCCCGCCTATATGATACATATCCCGAGCCTGCAAATATTGACAAAACCAGTATGACATTCGATAAAGGTGCCGTCAATGTTTCTGGCAGTGGCGTATAGTATATAGTTATACCTGCAATTGAGGCTAGACTGGCAGCAAGTATTGCTGCTAACCCCAGCCCTTTTACCTCATAGCTTAGTTTGCTCATCATAGATTTCCTCCCCGTCATTTTTTATAATTCCCGGCAGTTGATTCCTTTTATAAACATATGACAGAGAGTCCTACCGGCAGACCATTGTTAGTAAGCCGGGAAAGTTAAAGAGCAGTGGTAAAAATATTCTTCTTTAATAATCAATATGGAAGGAAATTGACAATGTTTGCGGAATTAAATTTATTGATTGGGAATTTGGCGGGGACGAAAATCCTGTATTGTTCCAAAATCCGTATTAAAGGCAGGATTGGCACCCTGGCCGGTGAGTAATATTTGGTTAGGGGGTTTAGAAAGTGGCATTTGTCTATGCGATGAACACCAAGGACTACAAATTTATCCTCAAGGATTGGATGAGTGAGGAGCTCGGGGAAGTACTGTCTTTTGATGCGTACAAGGACTATTACACGGTTGATGACGTCGATATGATTATTGACCAGGTCTTCAAAATCTCCAGTGAGCTGGTGGCACCCACCAATGATTGTGGCGAAGCTCATCCGGCTCATTATGAAAATGGCAAGGTTACCGTCGCTCCCGAGTTTAAACCGCTATTCAAACAAATTCAGGCTGATGGCTGGGGCAGCAGTAACATTGAACGCAATGGTGAAGGTGTATTGCCGCACCTGGTATATGCGGCTATTCAGGAAATGATTGCATCAGCCAACCCGTCATTTGGTCCATATATGGCACTCACTACCGGTTCCAGCAATCTGATTCAAAGCTGGGGTACCGATGACGTAAAGAAATTGTTCCTGCCCAAGATGTGGAATGGTGACTGGGCTGGTGCAATGGGCTTGACCGAACCTGGTGCCGGTTCAGATGTTGGTGATATCTTAAGCAAGGCATATCCTACTGATGATCCCAGAATATTTAAAATCAAAGGTACCAAGTGTTTTATAACCGGCGGTGATCAGGATATAACCGACAACATTATCCACCTGGTTTTAGCACGCGTTGACGGAGCTGCTCCCGGAACCAAGGGGATATCACTGTTTGTCGTACCCAAAGTATGGGTCAATGAAGATGGTAGTTTGGGTGAACCAAATGACGTAACCTGTGGTGGGGTTGAGCACAAAATGGGTCTAAAGGGTTCGGCCACTGCTATTCTTAATTTTGGTGAGAATAATAGCTGCCGCGGCTGGTTGCTGGGCAAGACTCCCGGTGAAGACGGCAAGGGCGATGGCATGAAGCAGATGTTCCTGATGATGAACGAAGCTCGCGCGGAGACTGGTCATGCCGCATTGGCAGTAGCCACTAATGCCCTGGAGTGTGCCGCTCAGTATGCCCGGGAAAGAGTCCAGGGCCGGCTTTTAACTAACCCGAAAGCTGGTCGGACAACTATCATCAATCATGAAGATGTCAAGCGGATGCTGCTGGATCAAAAAGCCCAGCTGGATGCAGCCCGAGCTATGATTTTCAAAACCTATTATTATCTGGATGTCGAAAAGTACAGCCCTGACGAGGAAGCTCGCCATAAGGCAGACGGATATGTCCAAATTTTAACCCCGCTGGTAAAAGCCCATTGTTCAGATATTGCCTGGCCATTAACCGGAGAGGCGATCCAGACCTACGGCGGTTATGGATATATTGAGGAGTATCCGGTAGCTCAGGCTGCCCGCGATGTTAAGATCTTCTCCATCTGGGAAGGTACAAACTTTATCCAGTCTATGGACCTAGTTGGCCGTAAATGGCTGATGGACGGCGGTAAACCATTCCAGGCCTGGCTTGATGATATCAAGAAGTTCGCTGCTGAGAAAAAGGTAGATGAACTGGCCCGTGAATTTGAGAAGCTGGAGAAGGCCAGTGCTGCTTATGATGAAATTCGTATGGCAGTCGGCGGTTACTTTGCCCAGAAGCAGTACAGCATGCTGCCCCTCCATGCCCACAAGATTATGACAGCTACTGCCCAACTCTACATGTCCATGTTGAGTCTTGATCAGGCTCTCTGTGCCATAGCCAAACTTAAGGAATACGGAGAGGATTATTTTGATGCCTATTACTACAAGGGCAAGATTGCCAGTGCCAAGTATTATCTGAATACGATTACTCCGAATATCTGGATGACTGCCGAAATCGTTAAAGCAGCAGATACCTCGGTTATAGAAGTACCGACCGACTTCTTCTAAAAAGTTATTCAGTATAATATTTATGATTTTAAGCGGTACCTTTAAAGGTACCGCTTTTTTAAAAATGGGGGAGGTGCTGTAACGTGGACAGTTCCAAACTGTTCAGCCCAGGGCACATAGGCAGGTGTGAAACCAAAAATCGGATTATCATGGCCCCGATGGGCAACATTAACATGGCAGACACCACCGGACGCCCATTACCGAAAATGATAGAGTACTTCAGGGAAAGGGCCCGCGGCGGCACTGGCTTGATTATTACCGGACTGGTTCCCATTGCTTATGGTATTGATCCAACCATCAGTGAAGCTAATAATACCACCATATTCCCACGAATTGACGGGGGAGCCCGCCCCCAACTGGTTGGTTGGCGGGATCTGGCTGCCGCTGTTCATGCCTATGATACACGACTGTTTATTCAGCTGACAGCCGGGCTGGGAAGGGTAGGTTCGCCGGAAACTGCGCTGCAGGGAAAGATTCCAAAATCAGCTTCTTTTAACCGAAACTTCTATGTGCCTCAGGTACCCCATTTCCCTCTTTCTGACCGGGCGATTAAAAAAATAATAAAAAGTTTTGGCCAGAGTGCCGTAAATGCCAAGGTATCTGGAATTGACGGCGTACAGCTGCACGGACACGAAGGTTACTTGCTGGATCAACTTACTTCCCGGCCCTGGAATCGAAGAAAATGGGGAAGGTACCGTAACCGCTGGCAGTTTGCCCTGGACGTGGTAGGAGAAATAAAAGCCAGGTGCGGAAGTAGATTCCCTATAATATATCGGGTCGACCTTACCCAGGGTTTATGTGAGGCCTACGGCGAAAAAACTTTGAAACAGCGGTTTCACGGGTCGGAACGCACGATCGAGGAAGGTATTGAATTTTGCCTGGCGCTGGCCGAAGCGGGAGTGGATGCCTTCGATGTGGACAAAGGGTGCTATGACAACTGGTTCTTTCCCCATCCCCCGGCTTACTTTGAAGACATGCCCTATGTTGAGGAGATAGCCGGAAGATTAAAGAAAGAATTTGCTTTAAGAAGTATTGACGCTGCAGTTATTGCGGTTGGAAAGATGGGGAAGCCGGAGGTGGCAGCCGCGGTCCTGGAACAGGGCTGGGCCGATTACATTATGTTGGGACGCCCCCTGTTAGCTGACCCTTATTGGCCGAAAAAGGTTAAACAGGGTAAGCCCCAAAACATCATTCACTGTATCGGTGATCAGGAGGGGTGTATTCAATCTTTTATTCTGGGAGGACACCCCTGCTGCGCCGTCAATCCATACACCGGATTTGAAGACTGTAAACAGGCTGTCCCAGCTCTGCAGATAAAAAGGGTAGCGGTGGTAGGAGCAGGCCCAGCCGGATGCGAAGCTGCTAAAACCGCATTTTTGCGCGGACACCAGGTAACATTATTTGAGAAGGCAGACCAGGTTGGCGGTCAGCTCCGGTTGACTGCCAAGATGAAATTTAAACATGATGTTGCCCGTTATCTGGAGAATCTTCAATATCAGATGGATGAACTGGCCGCCCGGGGATTGCAGATTCACTATGGTACGAAAGCCAGCCTGGAAGACTTACAACCATATGAGGTGGTAATCTGCGCCACCGGTCTCAAACAGAGTCCCATCCTTCCTGCAGGCATAGATAACATCTCCAGCATGGATGTACGTTCGTTTTTGGGTCTGCCTAAAATACCTTTGGCCGAAGACCTGAAAAGGATAACAATAATCGGCGGGGGTCAGGTCGGTTGTGAGGCAGCGTATCATCTGGCCAGTCAAGGGTACGAAGTAACCATTCTGGAGCAGTCGCCCTTCTTAATGGCGGAAGTGGTAACTGCTAACCGGGCCATGCTGCTGTGGCTGCTTATGGGATTCGGTGTTACCCGCAAGGGAGGGGAAAAGTTAAACCAGCCGGTTGCTGCTTATACCACCGTTAATAACCTGGATATCAGTCCCGGAAAAATCCGGTTTAATGTAAACCGGAAGCGGCCGGAAGTTTACACCCCCTGGCAGCCGCTGATACCTGAGAACGTTCATAACCCTTTTGCTTATAAATCTGGTCAGCAGCCGACAGAAATGATGGAAATTGCTACTGACTTTATTATTCTGGCTTATGGAAGTGAATCTGATCGGGAATTATATTATCAATTGTTGTCATCAAATATACCAGCCGTATATCGGGTAGGTGACTGCCAGAGTCCGGGGCGGGTGTGGGAGGCAGTCAGCGCTGCCAACGAAATAGCCAGGAATATCTGAGTATAAACTGATAAGCTGCTTGGCCCTGGTATAAACTGTGGATGCAGAAAACTGGAAGGAGATGAAGCTTTAGTTATGAACACATATGTAGTTTCAGCCTGTATCGATAACCGCAGTGAAAATTCTCCTGATTTTCAGGCAGTATTAAGCCAATTCAGCTGTCAGATCAGGGGAAGACTGGGAATCCCGCTTCCAGAATGCAGAAATGGTATTGTAGTATTTGTAATCGACGGGGATGAAGAACTAATGAAGAGAATGGAGTCCCAATTAGAAGCAGTTCCTGGTACTTCTATCAATTATATGACCGTTTAAAATACTTGGGGTTGCCGCTGGGAATGCCTTTGATTATAATAAGGACGGGCGCAGGCACGATGGATCAGACTAGTGCACGCGCCTTATTTGTTAAACAGGTAAGAAAAACATTAAGGGGGGATACGGTGGCTAATTTATTTCCAATTATGCTTAATCTGGAGAACCGGCCGTGCCTGGTAGTGGGCGGCGGTGAAGTAGCAACCCGCAAGGTAGATGACCTTTTGGATTGTTATGCCAGTGTTCGTGTGGTTTCACCGCAAATTTCCCCTCGTATCAAAGAACTCGAAGCTGCGGGAAAAGTAATTTGGTTAAACCGCGGTTTTACCGAACTTGATGTTGAAGGTATGGTGGTTGTAATATCAGCTACCAGTGACGAAAGTGTCAATTCACAGGTGGCTTTAATCTGCCGCAATCGAGGAATTATGGTTAATGTAGTCGATGATCCTCCTAAATGCGATTTCTTTATTCCGGCTGTGGTTCGTCAGGGTTCCTTAATGCTTACGGTCTCAACTGAAGGCAACAGTCCCCTGCTGGCGCACCGTATTAAGGAGGAACTACAGCAAACTTACGGTGAGGAATATCGACATTTGGTAGAAATATTGGGCGAAGCCCGGTACATAATAAAGGAATCGGTGCCAGATATAGAGAACAGAAAGAAGATATTTGCGAATTTAGTTGAGGGCAGCCTGCTTGAGGTTATTAGAAACGAGGGACCCGAGCGGGCAAGGGAGTGGATATTAAATGTATATCGTAGTTGCCGGTCTGAATCACCGGACAGCGCCGCTGGAGATTAGAGAAAAAGCGGCTTTGTCTGGCCCGCAGCTTGAACAGGCATATCGTGAGTTGCTGGCCCTGCCGGGTATTGAAGGGGCGGTAATTCTGTCCACCTGTAACCGGACCGAGGTTTATGCGACCACCCGCGAACTGCAGGTAGCTAATGAGGAAATAACCAAATACCTGTCTGATCTTTTGGACATAAGTTCGACTGAATCCAACGGTTACTTTTATAATCCCACTTGTTTTGCCGCGATTGAACATTTGTTTAAGGTCAGTGCCGGCCTCGATTCGATGGTTTTAGGTGAGACCCAAATCATCGGTCAGGTAAAAGAATCATGGCTGCAAGCCAATGACCTTGGGGCAACTGATTTAGTACTCAATACCTTGTTTCAGAAAGCACTGAGCACCGGACGTAAAGTAAGACAGGAGACCGGTCTTGACCGACATGCGGTTTCCATCAGCTACGCAGCGGTGGAATTGGCACAAAAGGAACTGGATTCGCTCCAGGATAAAACCGTGGTGGTAATCGGAGCCGGGGAGATGGGCCAGTTAACTGCTTACTATTTGGCAGAGGCAGGCGCAACCGGAATTATTGTGTCCAACCGCTCGCTGGACCGCGCTCGGGAAGTAGCAGCCAAAATTGGCGGTGAAGCGGTGACACTGACTGATTTGCCCGCCTATAGCAATAAAGTTGATATTGTGATCAGCTCAACCTCGGCAAACCACTATATATTACGTAAGGGTTTAATTGAGGAAATAATGCAGCGCCGGCAATATCGAGATATTGTTATCATTGATATCGCTGTGCCGCGTGATGTAGAACCGTCCGTGGGTGAACTTCCGGGAGTTCACCTGTTTGATATTGATGACCTTCAGCTGGTGGTTAACAACAATCTAAATGAACGACGAATGGCAGCCAAAAGAGCAGAAAACATTATTGCTGCTGAGTTGGTAGATTTTGAAAAGTGGCTGTCCAGTTTATATCTGACGCCGGTGATTGCAGCCTTACGGCAGAAAGCAGACAGCATAGTTGAGAAAGAGGTGGAAAGGACACTGCGCCGATTAGGTGATGTAGATGACCGATCCGCCCATTTAATAAGCAATTTAGCAGTATCGATCAGCAATCAATTACTGCGCGAACCAATAAACATGTTAAAAGAAATTGCCGACAGTGAAAATGGCCACTTGTATTCGGAAGTGATGGTCAAGATGTTTGGTTTGGATCTGAAGGACAGGGAGAAATATTATGCGGACGATTGTTATCGGGAGCAGGGGCAGTAAACTGGCCCTGCGGCAGACCGAATTAGTTGCTGAAGGGCTGCAGCAGATCCATAATGGGTTAAAAGTAGAAATTGCCGTTATCCATACTCAGGGAGACAAGGTTTTGGATGTGGCACTGAGTAAGATTGGAGATAAAGGCCTTTTTACCAAGGAGATTGAAGTTGCCTTGCTAAACCGGGAAATCGATCTGGCCGTGCACAGCTTAAAAGATATGCCCACGGCTCTGCCCGAGGGATTGGAATTGGGTGCGGTATTATCCAGGGAAGAATCCAGTGACGTACTGGTGTCACCCAGCGGGAAAAAACTAGCTGAAATGCCCAGCGGAGCAGTAATCGGGACTTCCAGTCTGCGGAGGCAGGCGCAGTTATTGGCACAGCGCCCGGATTTAAAAGTGGTTGATCTGCGGGGTAACCTGGAAACCCGAATACGTAAGATGCAGGAATTGAAGATGGATGGAATTATCCTGGCCTGGGCCGGTTTAGCTCGTATGAACATGCTGGATTTAGTCACTGAGGTTTTAGGCCCGGAAGTAATGTTGCCAGCTGCTGGACAGGGGGCAATGGCGATTGAAGTTAGAAAGGACGACACCGAAGTTAAACAATTGATAAGCGTTCTTGATTCGCTGGAAGCGAGGCTGGAAACCACTGCGGAAAGAGCTTTCCTGGCTGGAATGGGCGGCGGCTGTCAGGTACCAATCGGGGCCCGGGGGAAGGTAAGCGGTGATCGAATCAGCCTTACCGGTATGGTGGCGTCGCTTGACGGCAAAAAACTGATTAGGATTATGGATGAGAAATCAGCGGAGCAAGCTGATTTATTGGGTTCTGAACTGGCCAGGCAGGTAATTGAAATGGGTGGTAAGCAAATATTGGATTCCATTATCATAACGCACTAACCGGCCTAACTGCACATTCAAGCCGAATATTATTACGCTTTTATATAAAAAAAGTTTATTTCATGCGCCTGAAGAAAACTGTTTTTGCTGGTTGGCTAAGTCAGAGGGGGACGTTAGCTTGATAAAAAAAGGTATTGTATATTTAGTCGGCGCCGGCCCGGGAGATCCAGGGTTGCTGACACGAAGAGGAGAGGCCTGTCTGCGCCGATCCCAGGTAGTAGTTTATGACCGGCTGGTAAGCCCACAGATAGTAAACCTGGCTCCTTCTGAGGCAGAGCTGATATATGTAGGAAAGGCCAGCAGTCAGCACACTATGCAGCAGGAAGATATCAATCAGCTGCTGGCGGATAAGGCCAGTCAGGGTTTAACCGTAGTCAGGCTGAAAGGGGGGGACCCCTACCTGTTTGGCCGGGGTGGCGAAGAAGCGCTGTATTTATGTGAACGCGGGATACTTTTTGAGGTAGTTCCCGGTGTAACTTCAGCTCTGGCAGCCCCTGCCTATGCCGGGATACCGGTTACCCACCGGGATTATACTTCGACTCTAGCTATTGTTACCGGACATGAGCAGCCAGATAAAAAAGAGAGTTCGATTAACTGGGAGCAGCTCACTGGCAGCGCTGGAACCATGGTCTTTTTGATGGGGGTCAGCAACCTGGCTCACATAACAGATCAGCTGATAAAGGCCGGTAAGCCAGATGATACGCCGATTGCATTAATTGGCTGGGGGACCACTGCCCGGCAGCGGGTGTTGACCGGCACCCTGGGAACTATCGTTGAACAAGCCGAACTGGCGGAATTTAGACCTCCCGCCCTGATTATTATTGGTCAGGTAGTAGCCTTGCGCCCTTATCTTTCCTGGTTTGAAGCCAGACCGCTGTTTGGTAAGCGGATTGTGGTTACCCGCAGCCGGCAGCAGGCCAGCGTTTTAGTGGAGAAATTGGAGGAACTAGGAGCCGAGGTCCTGGAAATCCCTACTATACAAATAAAAAAGGAACCTGACTTAACACCATTGCATCAGGAGCTGGGGCGGCTTACTGATTATAAATGGTTAGTTTTTACCAGTACCAATGCCGTAGCTATCTTTTTTGAGGAGCTGTGGAACGCCGGTTATGATGCCCGGGCTCTGGCAGCAAACCGGGTGGCCGCTATTGGCCCGGCCACGGCTGAAGCTTTACGAACCCGTGGCATTATTTCTGATCTGGTTCCCCAGGAGTATCGGGCGGAAGCAGTAGCCGAAGCCATGTTATCCAGCCTTCAGCCAGGTGATAAGGTACTGTTGACCCGGGCAAAAAAGGCTCGCGATGTTTTACCCAGGCGGTTAGAAGCTGCCGGGGCTGAGGTTAAGGAAATCAGCATCTATGAGGCAGTAACGGCAGAAACACCCGGGGAACCTTTATTAAGTGAGATAACCAGAGGACAAATTGATGCCATAACATTTACCAGTTCCTCAACCGTTACCAACTTCGTTAAAATGATGGAGAATGAGCTGGACGGTATTATTGATAGTTGCCAGATAGCCTGTATCGGACCTATAACCGCGGAAACGGCAGCAGATCTTGGGTTAAAGCCGACCGTGGTGGCTGATGAGTATACCATAGATGGATTAGTTAAAAGCTTAATCACATTGTGGGGACGGGGAGGAGCAGATTTATGATCGGTTTTACTAAACTGCTGGCCGGAACGGCTACAGTATCTGAGGTAATAAAATCAAAAGAACAAGGATTAATGCCGCCGCATTTGCTGCAGTTTTCTGATGAGTTACGCCCCCTGGTGGTGTGGAATGTGACCAACCGCTGTAACCTTAAATGCCGGCATTGCTATATTGGAGCCGAGGACAAGTCCTACGCCAATGAACTTACAACTGAAGAAGCCCAGGCCATGATAGCTGACCTGGCTCAGATGAAAGCTCCGGTGCTTTTGTTCTCAGGCGGGGAACCACTCATCCGCAAGGATATTTTCCATCTGGCCCGCCTGGCTGCCAGTATGGGAGTAAGACCAGTGCTTTCAACTAATGGCACCCTGATTGATGATGCGATGGCCGAACAGATAAAGGCCGCTGGTTTTCAATATGCCGGGGTAAGCCTGGATGGTGCTCCCGCTACCCATGATCACTTCCGGGGACGGCAGGGAGCCTTTGACCAAGCGATTGAAGGTATTCGGGCCTGTAACCGGGCGGGAGTAAAAACTGGCGTCCGCTTCACGGTTAACCGGGAAAATATGAATGACCTGCCGGAACTTTTAGATATAGTGGTGAAAGAACAGATTCCCCGCTTTTGCATGTACCATCTGGTCTATGCTGGGCGGGGCAAGGATATGCACAATCTTGATCTGAGTATTACGGAGAAACGTCAGGTGATGAATTATTTGATTGACCGTACCCTGGAGCTGCATGAAGCCGGGGTGGAAATTGAAATTTTAACGACTGACAACCACGCTGATGGGGTTTTCCTTTATCATTGGTTAAGAGAAAATCGTCCTGCGCGCCTGAGTGAGGTTGATGACCTGCTTTCCATGCATGGCGGCTGTTCGGCCGGGACCAAGTTTGCTAATATCGACCCCCGGGGTAATGTCCATCCCTGTCAGTTCTGGCAGGATTACACGGTAGGTAATATCAGGGAGAAACCTTTCAGCGAATTATGGACCGGCGACGATCCACTTTTAGTACAGCTGAGGAAAAAGGCTGAATATGTGCAGGGACACTGCGGAAAGTGCCAACATAAACAGGTTTGCGGAGGCTGTCGTATTCGGGCTCGGGAAGTAAATGGGGACCTGTGGCAGGAAGATCCGGCATGTTACCTCACCGAGATTGAGATGAGCAGCTAGTCCAAATAACAGGGAGGGGCTAAACATGCATTGTTCCTGGAATATGACCAACCAGTGCAATATGTTCTGTGACCATTGTTACCGGGATGCTGGAGCCAGATTAGATGATGAATTGACTACTGATCAGGGCAAAAAGCTAATAGATGAGATTAAACAGGCTGGCTTTTCCATGCTGATTTTAAGCGGCGGCGAACCGCTGATGCGTCCGGACGTATTTGAAATTATTGCTTATGCCCGCAGCCAGAGATTACGTGTGGTAATGGGGTCCAACGGCAGCTTGATTACTCCGGAGGTTGCGGACAAATTAAAATCTGCCGGCCTCATGGGTATCGGTATCAGTCTTGATAGTATTGAAGCGGAACAGAATGATCGTTTTCGTAAGCTGCCCGGTGCTTACCAGGCAACTCTGGCGGGGATGGATAACCTGCGGCGGGCGGGAGTGCCCTTTCAAGTTCACACTACGGTGATGGACTGGAATGTAAATCAGTTGGAGGCCATTTGTGATCTGGCTATCGAACATGGTGCCATGGCTTTTCATGTTTTTTTCCTGGTTCCCACCGGGAGAGCCGTTAATATAGCGGATGAAGCCCTGCGCGTTAAAGAATACGAACAAACCCTGGTCCGCTTGATGCAAAAACAAAAACAGGTTCCGATTGAGATTAAACCTACCTGTGCACCGCAGTTTGTCCGGATTGCTGACAAGCTGGGAGTAAAATCCCGTTTTACACGCGGCTGCCTGGCGGGGACTGATTACTGTATCATCAGTCCCCGTGGTTTTGTTCAGCCGTGTGCCTATTTGAACATAAAACTTGGTGATGTTAAAGATGAATCATTTGTTGATATCTGGCAGTACCACCCGATTTTTAACGAGCTGAGGACCCTGGATTACCAAGGCAAATGCGGTATATGCGATTATAAGGAACGCTGCGGCGGCTGCCGGGCCCGTGCTTATTACTATCAAAACGGTGACTATATGGCTGCCGATGAATGGTGTCTGCACCATCCGCCTGCAATTTGATGGAGCGGGATGGAGGAATAGCGATGGATGATATCGATCGCCGCTTGTTAAAATTGGCTCAAGAAGGCCTGCCGCTGACTCCTCAGCCTTACCTGTCCATTGGTATAGAATTAGGAATGTCTGAGACTGAGGTTATCAGCCGCCTGCAAAGTCTTATAGCTGATGGGATTGTGCGCCGGGTGGGAGGCATTTTTGACAGTCAAAACCTGGGTTATGTCTCCGCACTATGTGCTGTGAAAGTTGAAAGTGAAGAGGTTGACCACCTGGCCGCCATTATCAATGAGTATCCAGAAGTAACCCATAACTATTTGCGGGATGAATCCCGACTCAACCTGTGGTTTACTCTGACCTGCGCATCTGCATCTGAATTTGAGATAATCATATCCGATTTGGAAGCAAAAATCGGATTAAAGATACACCGTTATCCAGTAAAACGTCGCTATAAGATCAGGTTTTACCTTCCATTGGAAAAATAAAGGATCAGGGGACTTCCTCAAGGGCGCCCGAGATGACGTTTAAGCTAACTATTTTTACAGCAGTGAAGAAGTCTAATAAAGAGATTAATAGCTGAGGGTAAGGTGGAGGACGATGGCACTTGACCAGGTGGATCGGTTGATAATCATACAATTACAAGGGGATTTACCGCTGGTACCACATCCTTTTTCCGTTTTCAGTAAAGAAGCCGGAATCACCGAAGATGAATATCTGGAGCGGGTAAAGAAATTACAATCCGGCGGTGTTATGCGCCGGCTGGCGGCTGTATTGCGCCATCGCGAGAGCGGCTATACCGTAAACGCCATGCTGGTATGGCAGCAGGATGAGGACGCCGCGGATGAAATTGGTCAGAGGTTGGCGGGAGTGGAGGCTATAACTCATTTATATTTACGGGCTGCCGATGAAATCTGGCCTTATAACATGTATGCCATGGTTCATGCCCGAAACGAACAGGAACTGGCGGCGATTGTCGGAAAGATTGGTGAAATTGTGGGGCCAAAAGACATTTCTATCATCAGAAGTATGCGTGAGTATAAAAAGACAAGTATGCAGTATGGATTTTGAAAGAGAGGGTGAGTCAGGATGGCGGTGGAGGGCAAGTCAGCTGACTGGTTTGAACGTGCCTGTCAGTGTATTCCTGGCGGAGTAAACAGCCCAGTAAGGGCTTTTGGTGCCGTTGGCGGCACCCCCCGCTTTATGGCCAGGGGCGAAGGCCCGTATATTTATGATGTTGATGGTAACCGTTATGTGGATATGGTTCTATCCTGGGGCCCGTTGATTGCCGGTCATGCCCATCCCCTGGTATTAGAGGCCGTTAACCGGGCTGCCGCCAGTGGGCTTACTTATGGGGCTCCTTGCCCGGCTGAAGTAGAATTGGCCGAGACGATTTGTCAGGCATTCCCTGCCATGGAAAAGATCAGAATGGTTAATTCCGGTACCGAAGCTACCATGAGCGCGGTAAGATTAGCCCGTGGTTTTACCGGGCGTTCAAAAATAGTAAAAATGGCTGGCTGTTATCATGGCCATGCTGACCAATTTCTGATTGCCGCCGGCAGTGGGCTGCTTACTGCCGGGGTTCCTAATAGTCCAGGCGTCACCAGCGCTGTAGGTTCGGATACTCTGATTGCTCAGTTTAATGATCTCGAAAGTATTGTCCGTTTATTTAAAGAATACGGCAATGATATTGCAGCTGTAATTTTGGAGCCCTTACCGGCCAATATGGGTGTGGTTTTGCCGCTGCCCGGATATCTTGATGAAATTAGAGATCTTACCAGCAGTTTTGGCAGCCTGTTAATATTTGACGAAGTTATTTCAGGTTTTCGGGTTGGCTACGGCGGTATGCAGACAGTGTTGAACATTGAACCAGATTTGACCTGCCTGGGTAAAATAATTGGCGGCGGGATGCCGGTCGGGGCCTATGGCGGCCGCCAGGCAATTATGAGTATGGTTGCGCCCGAGGGGCCGGTATACCAGGCGGGGACCCTATCGGGTAATCCGGTGGCAATGGCGGCAGGTCTGGCAACTCTAAAAATAATGCAGGATACCGATTGGTATGAAGGTATGGAAGTTCTCACCTATCTGCTGGCCAAACGGTTGGAAGCCGCGGCTGATCGAGCCGGTATTGAAGTGGCAGTAAACCATTTCGGCCCGCTGTTGACTATGTTTTTTGGCCCGGATGAAGTAACCAACTACCAGGAAGCCATGAGCTCTAATACCGATATGTATGCCCGCTTTTTCCATGCCATGTTGAAACGCGGCGTCTATCTGCCATGTTCACAGTATGAAGCCTGGTTCTTATCGATAATGCATACCGTGGATGATATCGAAATGATAGGCAATGCTGCCGAGGAGGCATTAAAAGAGATAGCCGAATAACCGGGGGGAGATACCGACAATGAATACCTGGGAGTGGTTTATTGATGCCTTTCGCTCCATTAGTAAAATAGATCTCAGTGCTTATAAACGACCGCAAATGGAGCGGCGGATTAATAGTTTTATGCGTACAGCAAATGCTAATGATTATACTACCTTTATCAGGATATTGCAGCAGGACCGTGCTCTTTATCAACGTTTTATCGAACATTTGACCATTAACGTTTCGGAATTTTTTCGCAATAAGAACCACTGGGATATTCTGGAGCAGCAAATTATTCCGATGCTGCTTGCTGATAAAAGATCACTGCGTTTATGGAGTGCAGGCTGCTCAACCGGTGAAGAACCTTATTCATTGGCTATTATGTTAAAAGACAGATTCACCGGTAAGCAGGAAGCTATTCTGGCTACTGATATCGATGAAGAAGTATTATCTAAGGCCAAGATTGGCCTATATAATGCTAAATCACTGGTAGCTGTCGACGAACGTATCAAGGAACATTACTTTCACCAGGAGGGTGGTTTTTATCGGGTAAAAGATGAAATCAAGAAAGAAGTTAATTTTCGTCAGCATGATTTGTTGAAAGATGTATATCCTGACAAAATGGACCTTATACTTTGTCGAAATGTGGTAATATATTTTACTGAAGAAACCAAAGAGAGGCTATATCAGAAGTTCGTCAACAGCCTACGCCCTGGTGGAGTAATCTTTATCGGCAGTACCGAGCAAATTTTCCAAGCCCGAGAAATAGGGTTGAAATCGATTGCGACATTTTTCTATCAAAAAGTGTGAAATAGCAATTTGAATTGTAAAAAATCATATTTCTGGGTGCTGAGAAAAGAGGATTTTTCCTGGTTTTGCCGAACAGATATCAGGGAGCATCTTCTGCGAGGAGAGCAAGTAAAGCCCTTCTCGCTGTGTTGCGTTATATGCTTGGAATTGTACTAGGCCCAAGAATCATGGATTCCTAAGCCCGGGGGGGATGTATAGTTCGGAAGGTATATAAACAATAGGTGTGGTGTTCTCTTTTCTCCAAACCTGATTTGGGGACTGTGGGGGAAGACAGGATTTAATCATTAGAAAAGGAGGAATGATCTTGAAGATCGTAGTTCTGGTCAAGCAGACATTTGACACCGAGGCAAAGATTGAATTGAAAGACGGCAAAATTTCTGATGCCGGTATCAACCTCATCATCAATCCCTATGATGAAACCGCGGTTGAAGAAGCTCTGAGAATTAAGGAAAAGGGCATTGCCACTGAGGTAGTAGTGGTATCCGCTGGTGCTGACAAAGCCATTGATGCTATTCGCACCGCTCTGGCTATGGGAGCTGACAGAGGTATCCTGGTAGCTTTGGCACCGGATGCCGACGAGTTTGTTCGGGCCAAAGCTCTGGCCGAAGCAATCAAGGCCGAAGCTCCGAACATGGTTATTGCCGGGCACGTAGCCGCTGATGACGGCTCCTCCCAGGTACCGACCCGGGTAGCAGAAATTCTGGGTCTGCCTCATGTAACCGTTGTTGCCAAACTGGACATTGCAGGCGATGTAGTAACTGCGACCAGTGAAGCTGATGGCGGAACCCTGGTACAGGAAGTAAAACTGCCGGCACTGGCAAGCTGCCAGGTAAGTTTGAATGAACCCCGGTACCCGACCATGAAGGGTATCATGCAGGCTAAGAAAAAACCGGTTGCCAATGTTGCAGCAGCCGCTATCGAAAATAAGGCCAAGATCGTTGAGTTGTCACTGCCCCCTGCCAAGCAGGCCGGTAAGAAACTGGACGGCGAGCCTGAAGATCTGGCCAAGGCATTTGCGTCTTTCGTACTTAACGACGTAAAGATCGAAGTTAAGAAATAAGCGAAAGCTGTCCACTATTAAATATTTAATAAGGAGGGTAACCGAATGGCAGGGACATGGGTATTCGTTGACCATAAAGACGGAAAAGCGCGCAAAGTTACATTTGAAATTCTGAGCGAAGCTCAGAAATTTGGCGATGAGGTAGTCGCTGTCCTTTTTGGCAAGGGTGTAGACGCTCTGGCCGCTGATCTGACTAAATATGCTGACAAGGTTCTGGTAGCTGATGACGATGTATTCGCCAACTATAACACCGGTGCCTATGTTGCTCAATTAAAGGCCATGATGGATGAGATGGCTCCCAATGCTGTACTATTTGCCCACAGCTTTAACGGCAGAGACCTGGCATCCCGTTTGGCTCAAAAACTGGAACTCGGCTTAGCTACTGACGCTATTAAGGCTGAAATTTCCGCAGGTAAGGGTATTTTTACCCGTGCTATTTATGCCGGCAAAGTTATTGCTAAGGTCGAAGTAACTGGTACCGTTATGGCTACCATTCGTCCTGGTGTTTGTGAAGTTGGTGCCGGCGGCAAGTCTGGTGCTGTTGACAAGGTTGCCGTCAAGGCTTCCGCTGCTGATGTATATCAGACTTTCAAGGATTTCATTCCCACTGTATCCGCCCGTCCGGAACTGACCGAGGCTGAAGTAGTTGTATCCGGCGGCCGCGGCTGTAAAGGCCCCGAGGGTATCAAGATCGTCGAAGAATTAGCCGACCTTCTGGGTGCTGGCCTGGGTGCTTCCCGTGCAGCTGTTGACTCTGGCTGGATTCCCCACGAATATCAGGTGGGACAGACTGGTAAAGTCGTCAACCCGGCTCTTTATGTCGCTTGCGGTATCTCCGGCGCCATTCAGCACCTGGCTGGCATGTCCTCCTCCAAGTTTATTGTAGCTATCAATACTGACCCTGAGGCTCCTATTTACAATGTAGCTGATTTAGGACTGGTTGGTGACCTGTTTAAGGTTATTCCGCCGGCAGTGGCAGAGTTGAAAAAATAGTTGTCAGATAATTAGGAAAACTTTCACTAATATGTCGAAACGTATGGTACACTGGATATGCGGGTTTTACCCCGCATATCCAGATTTGTATGTATATGTGCGTGGGGAGGGAAACTAATGTTTTTTGGCTTCGAACCATTTGAAGTCCCGGAAGTACCAATGCGGGTAGTGGGAGCCAATATACCTTATGAATGGCTGATCTATGTTTTAATGTTTGTTCCGCTGGTTATTTTTGCACATGGGTGCTATCTTCGGATCAGACCCTGGTTTTTAGCCAAGGGTAAGCTTAACCGTGCAGATCACATCGGAGCTCGTATTCTTTCATTCCTGGGAATGACTCTGGGTCAGACCAGGGTTATCAGAAAACCAGCGCCCGGCTGGGCACATTTCCTTTTATTCTGGGGCTTTGCTATTCTAGCAATGGCAGCCGGTATCGATGCTATGCATGCCAATTTACACTGGCCTAAAGTTGAAGGCCTTTTTTACATTA
Organism: Methylocystaceae bacterium; assembly: GCA_050259135.1. Classification (GTDB taxonomy): domain Bacteria; phylum Bacillota; class Syntrophomonadia; order Syntrophomonadales; family JBLNAA01; genus JBLNAA01. Next base: position 26,799 of record JBLNAA010000046.1, read on the forward strand.
GCTTTTCCTGGGTAGTCGATGTTCTAGGTATGCTTGCCCTGGTGGGCGTTATAGTACTGGCTTGTGTCCGTTATATCCAAAAACCCGATCGCCTCAACGACAATCGTGTTTCCGATGGCTGGGTTCTCTTTCTGGTATTTATAATTCTGCTCACCGGTTATATCCTCGAGGGACTTCGTATTCATTCCCAAATCCAACTGGCTACTGAATTAAAAGAGATTGCTTTTGAGAGTAAAGCTTCGCCCTTTGGTTGGATGTTTGCTCAGCTCTTCAGCGGAGTAAGCCTTGACAGTGCTGCCATATGGCATCGTTTCCTCTGGTGGTTCCACATGGCAATAGCCTTTACCTTTGTCGCCGTTATTCCATTTACCAAACTGTGGCATATCTTTGGTTCGATGATCAACTACTTCAGCCGTGATATGGGACCGAGTGCCTGCAGAATGGTTTATAACATTGAAGAAGCTGAAACCTTCGGCGTAGAAAAAATAGAAGAATTCACCTGGAAGGATATTGCCGACCTGGATACTTGTATCCGCTGCGGCCGCTGCCAGGAGAATTGTCCGGCTTATTTGACCGGCAAACACCTTAATCCCAAACTGACACTTATACAGAACTTGAAGAGTCACTGGGATGCCAAGGTACCTTATTTATTAGAAGAAAAAGCCAAGGGTGTAGCAGATGCGGAAGCAACTGTGGCTATGACAACTGAAGAAGCAGTGGCAGTAAATCCGATGGAAGCCAGTTTGATTTATGATGTGGTGACTACGGATGTAATCTGGGATTGCACGAACTGTAAAGCGTGTATGATTCACTGCCCGATGAATATTGAACATATTCCCAAAATTATTGAAATGCGCCGTAATCTGGTTATGTGGCAGGGTGATATGCCTGGTGAAGCTCAGGCCGCCTTTACCAATATGGAAAGAAACTATAATCCATGGGGTGTAGGTTGGGCTAACCGCGCTGAGTGGATTAAGGAACGCAAGGTGGAAGACAAAGTCAAGCTGATGAGCGAAGACAGTGATGTTGAATACCTGCTGTTTACTGGCTGCGCTGTAGCATTTGACGACCGCTACAAGAAAGTTGGAGAAGCACTGGTTAATGTGCTTGACCGTGCTGGTGTCACCTTTGCCATTCTGGGAACTGAAGAGCAGTGCTGCGGTGACTCCGCCCGTCGGTTGGGTAATGAATACCTGTTCCAAACTCTGGCGGCAACTAATATTGAAACATTCAATAACTATGGGGTTAAGAAAATAATCACTGCCTGCCCGCACTGTTATAATGCTTTAAAGAATGAATATCCGCAGTTAGGCGGCAATTACGAAGTTATTCATTCCACTGAATTACTGGCTAAATTAGTAGCGGAGGGCAAACTCAAATTTAAGGGCGGCTTAACCACCCGGTTAACCTACCACGATTCCTGCTTCCTGGGCCGGCATAATGGGGTTTATGCCGAACCACGCAGTGTTATCAAAGCTACCGGAGCCAGCCTGGTGGAAATGGAAAGAAACCAGGAGTTTGGTTTCTGTTGCGGGGCCGGCGGTGGTCGGATGTGGCTGGAAGAACATGCTGCTGAAGGCTACAAACGGATTAACGACACCAGAACTGATCAAGCTCTGGCTACCAATCCGGAAGCCATCATTACCAACTGTCCGTTTTGTCTGACCATGCTGAACGATGGTGTCAAGGGCAATGATCCTGAAAGCACAGTAAGAGTTATTGATCTGCCGGAACTGGTCTGGGAAGCCATTCAATAATATTTAGCAAATGAAAAAATAAAAAGGATCTGCAATAAGTGCAGATCCTTTTTATTTTAATTAAAAATTTTTAGAACATCCGGGTGCCAGTTCCCGTACCAGTTGTGCCGGTACCTGTGGTACCAGTTCCGGTG
>JBLNAA010000047.1:0-2594 GCA_050259135.1 Methylocystaceae bacterium
CCGATAGTTGTGCATATTACAAATAATATGGTAAATAGTTCAAAACCAGTGAGCTGAATAGTCTCTTGTTTCTGCAAAGTTTATTGCACCTTGCCTTCATTTAATTCAACATCAAGTTTTCACCAAATGCAGGTTATTTATGTGCTGGCAGGCAATTCATCTATTTTTCTGCCGGAACTGGTAAAAAGTGAATAAAGGGTTATGGCCGGTTATATACTATCACTGAAAAGCTTACCAATTTTTACTCCGGTGTAATGAAGGAGGGATAGATGCTGGATGAAAGCAACAGGAATCGTACGCAGGATAGACGATCTGGGCCGGGTAGTAATTCCTAAGGAAATCAGACGTACGCTTCGCATCCGGGAAGGGGACCCCCTGGAGATTTTTGTAGACCGTGAGGGCGAAGTAATACTCAAAAAATATTCCCCGATTGGAGAGCTGGGGGACTTTGCTAAGGAATATGCCGATGCTCTGCATGAAAGCATAGGACAGATTGCTCTTATCGCTGATCGGGACAATGTTATTGCTGTTTCCGGAGCCCCGAAAAAGGAGTTTATGAACAAACCAATTGGGCCGGCAGTGGAAAAGTCGTTTGAGGAACGTCGGGTGCAGGTGATGAATGATATCGGTGAGCATCAGCATTGTAAGGGTTGCCCGGTGGTTTCCAGCCCTGACCGGACTTGTAAGATCATTTCCCAGGTAATCGCTCCCATAATCGCTCAAGGTGACCCAATCGGGGCAGTTATCATTATGTCAAAAGACGATGGTTATAAAATCAGTGAAACTGAGACTAAATTAGCGGAAACCGCCGCTTACTTTTTAGCCAAACAGATGGAGCAATAACTTTAAGGAACATAAGTAGGTGATTACTGTTAACCAAGGACCGACTAACTGGTCCTTTTTTTTTGCCCTTGCTTTATAATATAGTTTGTTATTAAGCGGGGAGGATGAAGATGGTAAACCAAAACAGTTTTATTAAGGGAGCTGCTATTCTGGCGGCGGCCGGATTTATATCCAAAGCACTGGGAGCGCTCTATCGCATACCACTGGCCAGGATGATCGGTGGTGAAGGGATGGGCCTCTATCAGATGGCTTACCCGATTTACACTACCATCTTATCCCTTGCCACTGCCGGGGTACCAGTTGCTATTTCCGTACTGATTGCTCGTAAGGAGGCTCAAGGGTTATCCGGTGACAGCCGGCGTTTACTTTCACTTTCCCTGGTATTACTGGGGGGCGTCGGCCTGGTTTTGGCAGTGATCTTGTTCTGGTTTGCTCCGGTAATTGCCGCCAGGGTTCTGCATGAACCCAGGGCTGCGCTGGCGATCGGGGCTATTGCCCCAGCCATTGTATTTGCGGCTTTGATGTCCGTGTTAAGAGGTTATTTCCAGGGCTATCAGTGGATGATACCCACCGCCGTTTCCCAGGTAGTGGAGCAGATTTTCCGGGTTGTATTTATCCTGGTACTGGCCTTTTGGCTCTTGCCCCGGGGGTTAAGCTATGCAGCGGCAGGTGCTACTTTTGGGGCGGTTATAGGTGGTATCGCCGGACTTATTGTTCTGATGGGATTTTACATCTGGTATACGCGCCGGCGCTCTAGACCGGTTCAGCTTTATCGGACTTCGGAGCAAAGCTCCCACCAATTGGCTGCCGATATGATTAATCTGGCTATTCCGGTTTCTCTGGGTTCGGTTGTAGTCCCGCTGGTGCAGATGCTGGATGCCATAATTGTTCCCGGACGATTGGCCACGATTGGCTTTACCACAGCAAGAGCTACCGAACTATATGGACAATTATCGGGTATGGCTTCGGTGCTGATAAATTTACCTACGATCTTTACCATATCGATAGCAGCTTCGCTGGTACCGGCGATTTCAGAGGCCATTACTACCACCGGCAAGGATGAAGCGGTAAAGCGGGTTAACAGCGGGCTTAAATTGGCAGCCCTTATATCCTGGCCCTGTGCCATTGGTTTATTTGTACTGGCTACCCCGATCATGGATCTGCTGTTCGAGACACCGGAAGCAGGAATCCCCTTAATGCCCCTGGCGTTTTCCGTTTTGGTATTGGCGGCTTTTCAAGTGACCAGTTCTTCTCTGCAAGCACTGGGACGACCTGATCTGCCGCTGAAACATCTGTTAATAACCGGACTTATTAAGGTGTTCTGCAATTATACTTTAACCGGTATCGCGGCACTTAATATCATGGGCCCGGCTATCGGTACCGTATTGGCTTTCAGTATCGGGTCAGCTCTTAATCTCTACTGGCTGAAAAAATTAACTGACCTTAAAGTGGAGGGTACAAGCCAGGCCAAAATTGCAATGGCCGCGATCATTATGGGGGTACTGGTCTATTACGGGTATGAGATACTGGTGATTTCCGGGTTGGGATCACATCTGGCTACCCTGGCTGCGATTACCGCAGGCGCAGGTGTATATGGTCTGCTGGTACTGATTTTCGGAGAGCTGGATCAACAGATGATCAGGAGATTATTACGACGTTAGAAATGAGGTGCCATTAATGGAACGAGACGCAGGTCAGGAATTAAAAGATCTGATGGCTGTGCAGCGGTGTTTATTAGCTCCGGGGGGATG
>JBLNAA010000048.1:0-6282 GCA_050259135.1 Methylocystaceae bacterium
CCGCCGCGGGACTCAGCATAAGTACTGGCATTGAACTTACCTCGGGAACGCACACTGACTGATTCACGTTCCAGGTCAATAATTTCAACAAAACCAACCTCCTGATGCTCATTTAGCACCCTTTGGGCCACATCATTTATGCAACGGCTGGCTGCCACCACCGCACGGGAAACACCATAGGGCGACGGCATAATTACCGTCCGCCGGGCTGCCGCATCTATATACCTGCGATCCTGCCCCAGAATATATTCAATTATGGGTGCTTCATCGGCATCAGGGTCACAGAAAGGACTGGCCAGAAAACGCTCAACAAAACTGGTTAGGGAAGCTTTTTCCCGGTGGTATTCCATTATTTTATTCAGCTGATGAGCACGATTAAACTCTTTGTTACCAACCTGATAATTGTCAAAAACATTAACTAAACGGGCAAACTCCATGTATTCCTTGGCTTTGGGATTGCTTGTCCGCATGCTGTTGAAATAGAGTGCCGTTGCACAAAGACGCGTGTCGATGGTTGCCCACTTATATTGCTTGACGTTTAAGCTGGATTCATGGTGATCATACATAGCAACCTGGACTCCCTGACTCTGGAGGCGATCTAAGTCCTGAGCTACAGCATCATCAAGCGAAACATCAGTAACTATTAATACAGTTGGTATTTTACCAGAATGCAGGTAACCGCGAATCCGCTCTGGGGCTGCTCCGGAAGCACAAAAAGCAACCTCACCCTGAGGATAGCGGGTTTTAAATAAAATTGCACAACCGGCACCATCAAGATCAGAATGGGTAAATATTATTTCCATCACATTATCTCCACAAAATTTCCTGATTACTTATGTTCAAAGACCGCAAAGATCTGCAGTGGTACCTCATCCTGGCGTTTAGTCAGCAGTTCGGTTTCACCAACGGCATGACATTTGTCCTCAAACCAGGCCCAGGGCATATAATCAAATGGCCTAATTTCACAGGCTTTAAAGCCATTGCGGGCAAACATTTCGTCAATGCTGTCCGGAGTCCAATGATGCAAATGCAGCATCGATGGGAATATATTACCATCATTGAACTCATGCCACTGCTGGTCGACTAATCCATAGCTGGTCGGAACCGTTACAAATACCTGGCTGCCTGGACGGCTAACCCGATAAAATTGCTGCAAAATCATATCCGGATTATAGGTATGTTCCAATACATCCAAGCAATTAATCGCGGCAAATTGTTGATCTGGATACGGCAGATTATCCAGGCTCCCGCAATGAAATTCAATACCATGGCTTTTACCGGCAATCATATTATCCAGCCGCGGGAACTCTATGTCCTGCAAGAGCTCTCCTAATTCGGTCTGAATTAATTGCATTACCCGGGGAAAGATTTGCTGATCTCCTTCGGCCATCATCTGAGCCAATGATGCTGCCCGCTCTACCCGGCTGCGACTGGCATCGATCGAGTTGACCGGTACATACTGCCCCATAACTAATGAAGCAAACCCGGCACCACAACCGGCATCCAGCACTTTGCCTCTGATTTCTTTAATCTGCGGGTACACCAGTTTTAAGAATGAGTATTCCCCGCCCGAGGAAAAACATTGTAGGGATATCACTTCGTTGAGAGCAAAAAGTTGTTCCTGATTCAGCTTATTGCCTATAGATAGCCGGAACTGGTTGCGTTTCTTTCGATCTGACTTCAATACCCGGGCTAATTCCTCCGAACTGTCAGCGCCAAATTCCTGTTGAATCTGTACTTTGATTGGTTCGTCGATATTATTCCAGACAAAGTCGACAAAGAAGGGAAAACAGATATTATCATGTACATTAAACAGAATTACTTCCTGGGGGTAGGTATCACGCACTTGACGGGTTATATCATTAAACCGCAAGGTAAATTCTATTGATTCCCGATCATGTTTCATTAACATAGTGGTAAAAGCTTCGGAAAGTTGTTTTTCTCCTGGCATCAATGCGGCATACAGTTCATAAACCTCAGGCCGGACTACATCAAAATAAAAATCAAAAAACTCCCTGGTAATCATTTTCAAACCTCCCCCGATATTTAAATCTGATAACTGACCATGGGTATGACTGCTGAGAATTCTTCTTTCCAAATTCGAGTACCAAATCGCCAATCCATGGAAACTTCGAACTCCGCCCTACCGTTACGAAATTCCACATAGGGCTCCAGAAGCAAACCTGAAGTGTGCATACCCAATTTACTTTGATCTGGGAAAACAAAACCTGAATAATATTGGCTGACACCTGGTGATACCCGGAATTTAATAATATGGCCGTTCTCAAAACGAAAACGCACCAAATTTTTATATTCCTTATCAGCTCCGTTTTTAATGGTGTATAGATAGTGAATTTCTTCAGGGTGCGGGTATTCATGACTGAGACTGCGAAACTCAGGCTTACAGTCGAACCCGATTTTGGTAGTATTAATAAAATCATAAGGTATAGTCCGGCCCTGGCCACAGATACCTAAATAGGCCACCGGTTTAAAATCCACTTCATCCGAAGGAGCAGCTGAAGTTACCAATTGGGGAACCAGGCATAATCCCGGCGGTGGATTTTCTACCTGAACTTCGGCTCGATATCCCAGGTGAAAATCATAAATATAGAAATGTTTGGCTACCTCCACCTTTAGCTGCTGACCATCAGGCAGTCCAAGTACACCCTCATTCTTAAGCCGAATCAGGGCTCCCGACCCTTTTATTTTAGCCTCATCAAGCTGGTAGCTATCTTCATCAATATAACCCAGGTTAATAATATTTTGTCCATCGTTAAGGGCAAATTCAAGACGGCCATAGCTCCGTGTTCTTTCCTGTCTTCCGCCCTCTGGATAAATGACACGGGTTAAGCTGCTGTCGGTTTCCATAAAAACCAGCGGATAAACATGGCGGTGGATCATGCTGTAAGCAGGTACACCATGAGCAAACTCATCAAGCTGATGCAGCAGAGAACCTAGATCATGGCCCACTCCCGGGTCTACTGCCTGCTGATAGCAGATGCTGCCGCCGCGGGTATCGGCTACCGCCATTTGGCCCTCAGTACGAACTACCACCTCATCCTGACCATCAAAATCCCAATCCCTTATCTCCAGGGTAGGGTAAGCAAACTTACTGCCCAGGGCTGAAGATCGTACTTGATCAATAAGGCGTTCGGCCAATTCCAAATAAGAAAGAGCTTGCAGGTCATAATAAGGTGATGACCCGTAAGAAGGGTGCCGGCTGGCCCATTTGGGATCTTCCTGGTACACCAGATTTCTAATCCGCATCAGAATTTGGTAGGCCTGCCGATAAGGCTGGGAATAATAACGGTTAACCAGATGACGGAAAAAGCTGTAACGTTCAGGTGAATTCATTACTGCCCGCAGCAGTCCCGTCTCCATCTCGGCCGACATGGTCCACTTCAAATGGTGGTGCTGGGTATTATAATATAATTCCTTTTCTAAAAGGTTCTGTTTCTTTTCTACATCACGTAATCGTGACATTACCCGGCTCAGGCGTTCGTCTCCAAATACTACGCCGCGAATACCCCGATGAGCGGTCCAGTTTTCCCACTCGGGATATGAATGACTGGTTCGGGCCGGATAAGTACCTATAAAACCCTGCTTTTCAAGATAAGTCCTGGGTCCGGTCATACATATTTCGGGATCTTTAGTCAGTAAATGGAATAGCTCCATGAACCATTCAGTATCACCCTGGGGGTCATGTGACCATTGACCAAATTTTTCTGCATCCTCAAAAATAAGCACCATCGGATCCTGTTTAATTCCAAGTGACTCAGCAGTAATTTGGGCCCGCTGTCCAGCCTCCTTGATCATAAACCAATACTGTTTCGGACTGATATTGCTGCGATCATTTGGGTTAAAGGCATTACGTTTTAAGAGGTGATAGCGGAACTGGGCATGAACCGGCAGTGCATAATACTGCTGCCCCATAACTTCGTCGCGCAGAGCATAATAGAGCATCTCTTCTGGAAGATGGCTGATGGTGGTTATGGAATACGGATCATGAAAGTTAAAGAACTTTTTGCAGTAATCATGTTCCGACCCCGGGTAGGCAAAATGAGTTTCATAATAAGTCTCAGCATCCAAATAGAATATCGGCTGTACTCCTAAGCGGCGTGCGGTCCAGGCCAGATAGCCCAGCAGATTCTCGCCGGCTTCGCGTTCCACAATATGTATAGCCTGCCAATCAGGCGCGCTTACTCCTGTTAATTGGGCTAATAGGTGATCATAGGCTTCAACTTGATAACAAACATCATCCGGCCGGGAAGATAGCTGGGAAAAGGCTTCATCAGCCAGCCCTCCGATCAAACCAATTTTCCCGGAGGCCAGAACATCTCTGGTAAAGCTCGGTATGTATTCGGTTTTTTGTTCCTTAATCCAGTAGAGAAAAGGGCCGGAAAAGTGAAGGTTGATGTAAAAATTATCCAGGTTTACAGCTTGTTTAAGCATCTCCAACCAGGGTTGATATGAGTTAACAAAAGCCTCCTCGCGGGTACGATATAATTGGAAATGTGGTTGGTGAAAATGAGGGCAAATCGCCACATGTACGGTCATAATCTCTAATAACCCCCGTCCTGTATTAGAGCAAATTATTAAATAATGAATCTTCCGCTGCCACCTGCTGCAGCCATTGCCGGTAATCGAGGTTATAACCCCGGCTCTGCACAGTATCACATATTCGGGTCAACCGCGCATAATGGTCCAGGAAACGCGATACTGCATAATCACGCGTGTGGTTGTTGGTAACCATAAAAAACCAGTCTGATGACTGCATCAGCAGTAGTTCATGCCAGGCCTGACTTCTGGACTCGGCGACAATTGATTCTGTATCCTGATCAGGAATATGATTTACCTGGGCGATGGCATCTTTTATCGTATCCCACATCCATTCGGTCTCCTCATTGTACCATCCCCAATGTTTACCACCCATCCCCCAGCTTGATTCTAATACCCGAGCTGAAGGCAATTCAGCCAATTGGCCCACCTGCTCTGAGGGTAATGATAACTGACAATTACCCCGCTGCAGCAGTCGGAGCAGCTCTTCCAGCCAGGTTACACCTTCCCACCACCAATGGCCGAACAGCTCAGTATCATAACAAGCCACCAGCACCGGTTCATCAAACCCTAACTTTACTGCCTCAGCAGCTGTATCATTTAAAACCCTGACAAAATGACTGGCGTGTTTAAGTGCGACTTTTCGTGCCGCAACCGGGTCGTACAAGTCTTTATTACCCCAATGGCTTTGACGGTCGGTTACCCGCCAATATTTTAGCCCTCCTATTTCTGCGCTCCGATGAAACTCCCGATACATAGGGTCCCCCGGGTAGCCATATTCATGGGACCAGACCTGATAAGACAATAAAGCGTTGCGGCCAAACACTACGGTGGGACTGCCTTCAGCCCGGTAAACCTGGTAGGTAGTAAGGCCGGTGCGGGCGGCAAAGGTCTCTTCAACCTCGACCTGTCCCTGAGGGTAACTTGATACCCCTCTGGGTCGTCCGCCTTCCAGTCCGTGACTATCCACAAAGAAATAGCTGATACCGCGTTCAGCCAGTATTCGATCCAGGCTTTCGGTATAACCGCATTCCGGGAGCCAAAATCCCCGGGGTGCCTCACCGAAACACTGCTGATAAGTCTGTAGTCCCATATCTATCTGCAGGCGCAGACTCTGCTCATCACGAATCAACGGCAGATAAGCATGGGTGGCTGCCGTGGCCAAAACCTCGATAATCCCCTGCTGGCGCAGTTTGTTGATATACCCGATCAGGTTACGCTCATATTCAAATTCATATTGCCGCTGAATCTGACGGTAGAAGTTGGCATAATACTCAGCCAAAGCTGCCATCTCACGATGCCCTTGAGCCCGAAACCGCCGATAATCAGCCGTGGCAATAGCCTCTTTCTCCCGCAGATAACTCAGAAAGTTTTCCTGAATATAAGGGTCCTGCAGCTGCCGCAGCAAAGGCGGGGTAAATGAAAAAGTAACCAATGGTTTTAACCCGCTGTCAGCCATCTGCCCCAGAGCAGTTAATAATGGTATATAAGTTTCCGCCATGGCTTCATAGAGCCAAACTTCACCAAACGGCCAGCGTCCTTTACCTTTAACAAATGGAATATGGCTGTGCAAAACCAGGTATAAGCGGCTCATCACTTTTTCGAGCTACCTCCCACCTTTAATTCACCTTCTACTAAACGCATAGAATTGATAAATTCAACATATCGCCTGGTTATATCATTAGCCTTGTGCTGAGAAGATGCTTCGGTGTAGATAGTAAACAA
>JBLNAA010000049.1:0-10518 GCA_050259135.1 Methylocystaceae bacterium
CTGGAAAACACCAAAAATATTATAGTCATCAGCTCTTCTTATTGTCAAGGAATGCCGATTCCAGGAGTAAAATTTCTCCTTTCAAAGAGTATGTCACACTGGCTTCAACTTCAACCACAAATTTTCGGGTTTGACCACTAAGATAACTTAAAAAGAAAACTATAGTACTCTCTATTGAGCAGTATAGTTACTAACTTATGTTGCCCTCGGTTCACAAATAACCAGCCCCATTAAATGGTACTAACTGCCGCCAGCCGCCACTGCTTTAATAATTGCGTTAGCTTGTGATTGATTTAAAGTTCCTGATTTCATCAGTTGGGCGACTGCCTCACTAATATTGGAACTGCCGCCGGTAGTTGGCCGCATTGCCCTTATTACAGCATCAGCCTGGGTCTGGGTAATGGTTCCCTCCTTGACCAGCTGAGCTAATAGTTTGGTGTTTGGTCTCGTATAAATAGCTTTATTAATTTCCTGGGCTTGAGATTTAGTTATGGTACCATTGCTAATTAAACTGGTCAAAGTTCTCATTCCCGGCTGTTGATCCCTGAAGGCTCTGGCCACAGCGTCCGCCTGTTTTTGAGTAATAATATTTTTTTTGACCAATTCATTTAAATTGTTTACGAAAGATTGGTCAGCAGCTTGCTTGCTGTTATCGGACCCGGAGTCAAAATTTCGGTTAACGGTTAGTTCTTTTATGTTTTTTTCTGCTTTTAAAAACGAACAGCCTGATACGGCCAATAATAAGATAAACAACACTGCCCACAGCCACATGATATATTTCTTCATAATCCATTCCCCTTCTAAAAAGCAAATATTTTAATTTTCAGCGGCCACCAATTCTGCTTTAAGTATCCTAGAATCCAGTACCGGATCATTATTTATGAAGAGTATTTTAGGAATGAATTATAAAGATATTTGAAAGATATAGTTAAGATCGTATGTTTTTTACCCTCGTTCTTAATGATTATCCAGCCACACTTATCTTTTTGGTAAGCTTAAGGAGATGAATGTTGAAGTGTAAAAGAATTTAAAAGAAGAAAAACCTGCTGTCTTAGACAGCAGGTTTTTGGATGCGAATAGTTATTTGCTCTGGGCAATCCGATAAGTGTCGCGGGCGATAACCAGTTCTTCATTGGTCGGAATGACAAAGATTTTGACCTTGGAGTCTTCAGCAGAAACATCTACTTCCTTACCCCGAACCTTGTTCTTTTCTTTGTTCATCTTAATCCCCAGGGCATCTAGATCCTCACATATCATCTCGCGCATATCATAACCGTTTTCACCTACGCCAGCAGTAAATACGATGCAGTCGCAGCCGTTAAGCTGAGCATAGTAATTGCCAATGTAGCTCTTGCAGCGGGTTACATAAAGATCGAGTGCAATCTGGGCTCTTTCATTGCCGGAACGGGCTGCTTCCAGAACGTCGCGCAGGTCATTAGAAACACCTGATACGCCCAACATACCAGACTTTTTATTCATATAATCATTGGCGCCTTTGGTGTCCAAACCAAGATTATCCATCAGATAGCAAACGATATACGGATCAATATCACCGCTGCGGGTACCCATTACTAAACCTGCCAGCGGGGTGAAGCCCATGGAAGTATCTAAAACTTTGCCGTCTTTAATGGCAGCCATGCTGCCGCCGTTACCCAGATGCAGGGTGATAATCTTGGCTTCTTCAAAGGGTTTGCCCAGCATTTCAGCCGCCCGATGTGACACATAATAATGGGAGGTGCCGTGGAAGCCATAACGGCGAACCTTATATTTTTCATAAAGATCATAAGGCAGTGCATATAGATAATTCTTCGGTGGCATCGTCTGATGGAATGCAGTATCAAAAACCGCTACATGCGGAACATTCGGCATTAATTCCCGGCAAGCGTTGATGCCCATCATATTGGGCGGATTATGCAGCGGAGCGATATCAAAGCATTCACGAATGGCCTGTTCTACTTTGTCATCAACCGCTACGGAAGAGTTAAAGTTTTCGCCGCCATGTACTACCCGGTGACCTACCGCACCGATTTCACCCATATTGGCCAATACGCCATATTCAGGATGTACCAGGACTTCCAATACTAACTGCATACCGGCGGTATGATCCGGCAGGTCCTTTTTAATTACCACTTCATCCTTACCGATAGGTTCATGCTTTAAAGTGGTGCCGGGGATACCTACCCGGTCGACCAAACCTTTGGCCAAAACAGTCTCATCAGTCATATCAAAAACTTGGTACTTGATTGATGAACTACCTGCATTAACAACCAAAACCTTCATTGTTAACAACATCCTCCTTTATCCTTACCCATTTCATTTTTTAACCGTAGGGATGTAATGCCTTTACTGCACAAATAGCAATTACATTGGCAATATCGGAAGCTTTGCAGCCGCGGGAAAGATCCATACACGGTTTATCCAAGCCCTGCATCAGCGGGCCATAAGCTTCGGCATCGGCCAGACGTTCCACCAATTTGTATGCTATATTTCCAGCATCAAGGTTCGAGAATACCAGGATATTAGCTTTACCAGCCACCGCTGAGCCAGGAGCCTTTTTCTGCCCGACGGAAGGTACCAGGGCGGCATCAGCTTGATATTCGGCATCGATCAGAAGATCAGGTCTCTTTTCATTGGCAATCTTGGCAGCCTCTAAAACCTTGTCAATCATGGCATGGGAAGCGCTTCCCTTGGTGGAATGGGATAACATAGCACAACGGGCTTCAATTCCTAAAATATTTTTCGCGGTAAGGCAGGAAGTAATTGCTATATCAGCCAGCTGTGAGGCATCGGGTTCTTGATTGGCGCCGCAGTCGGCAAATATTAACAGACCGTCTTCACCATATTCTTTCTTATGTTCGGGTAATAGCATAATCATGTAAGAACTGGCCGTGGTTATTCCAGGAGCAGTTTTAACAATCTGGTAGGAAGAACGGATAACATCAGCTGAAGTATGGGAGGCACCGGCTACCTGGCCATCAACTTCACCATCTTTAACCATGATGCATCCATAATACAAATAGTTGCTGGTTAATAACTTGCGGGCATCTTCTTCGGAAATTTTCCCTTTACGGATTTCCACAAAGCGGGCAACCTTCTTGTCAATATTAGCGCTGACGGTAGGATCTTCAATTTCACAGCCGCTGATATCGGCACCGAGTGATTTGGCTTTGGCCTTTAGTTCGCCTTCCGGTCCTACCAGGACTATGCGCTTGGCTAATCCTTCTTTTACTGCCCATTCAGCCGCGAAATAAGTCCTGTCATCTTCGGTTTCCGGTAAGACAATCGCTTTTTGGGCATCGCGTGCTTTTGCCCATACCCCTTTAATTATGGGGTGGTTTGGATAGACCAGGGTCTCTGCCATTATGAATCCCTCCTGTTTTCACATAATTTCTTTCTTTAAAAAATAATCCTGATTTTCAGGTTTACTAACAATATTGGATTGGCAGTTATTAACTAAAAGCGGTATATTATAAAAATCTATTAAGAATCAACGGAGTTAATTTATGTCAGCACTGGCAATCATATGCGAATATAATCCCTTTCACAACGGCCACCAATACCAGATGGATAAAGCCCGTGAAATTACCGGTGTATCTCCAGTTATATGCTTGATGAGCGGCAGTATGGTCCAGCGCGGTGAACCAGCCGTTTTTGATAAATGGTCCCGTGCTGCTATGGCATTGACCTGCGGAGCTGATTTGGTAGCTGAATTACCAGTGATCTACGCTGCCAGCAGTGCTCGTCGGTTTGCCCGGGGTGCTGTCCGATTACTGACAGAAACTAACGCTGTTTCCCATCTGGCATTTGGCATTGAAGCCAACGATGCCTCAACATTGCTTAAATTAGCAGAACTGTTATCATTCCCACCATCTGGCTGGGAAAAAGATATACAAACAGGACTTTCCCACGGCTTATCATACGCCACTGCCCGATTACAAGCAACCCTAAAAATGATTGAAGAATTGGGATACGATCAGCATTTATCTGATTGCCAGCAAATAATGTCTTCACCCAATAATATTCTGGGTTTAGAATATCTGATTGCCCTAAATGAATTAGGATCGACTATTATTCCGGTCCCCATAACTCGTCAGGGGCAGGGATATCACAGTCTTGAACAGCATAAATTCCCCAGCGCGACCCTGCTGCGTCAATTGTTAAGCAACGGGCTTGTCCCGGATCTAGCGAGCATGGTCCCCCAGGCCGTACTGGGTATAATTAACGAACAAATTTCTAAAGAACGTGGCCCGGTATCACCTTCAAGTTTGGATGCTTTACTGCTGTATCGTCTGCGTTCACTTCCAGTTGCGGAATTGGAAAAGTTGGCTGATATTGAGCCTGGTATGGGATCACGAATTAAACAGGCTGCAGACCAGGCCGGCAATCGTGAACAATTGCGTCACAATATAAAAACCAAACGTTATACTATGACACGCATAGACAGAATTTTACTATATTCCCTTTTAGATATAACCAAAGCTGATGTTACATTTTCTGATAACAATTCTCCAAATTATTTGCGTGTTTTAGGTTGTTCGTCATCGGGGCAAAAAATCCTGCAAAAAATGCGATTAAAGAGTCAGCTATCCTTGATAAACCGGGTACGCCCGGCCTTTAAACAAATGCAGCAAACAGTTCATCCAGGATTGTCATCTTTGCTGCTGGACCTAAAAGCTACTGACCTGCAGGCTTTATTATTTAATAACCCTTATGAACGTTATGCCGGACAGGATTTCACCCGGAGCCAGATAATATTTTAAGCATCAGTTTAACTCTAGTTTCTCATAAATGTTAGGCAGCATACTGACGGCAGCCTCTCTGCCTCTGGCAATACATATCTCAGCTTTGTCAAACTCTGATGAAAATATATCACCAAGCGGCGGCTGGATGAGAATATCAGCCTGGTCACGAACCAGGTTTTCAAAGATTCTTCGTTCCATAATTTCTATCGAATGCATGATAACATCCAGGGTGTTTCTTATTTTGACTTCTTTCCCTTCGGCAAAAATAACATCAACCGCAATGATGATATCGGCCCCTTTTTCCCGGGCTATTTCCACCGGCAGACGGGAGGTGACTGCTCCGTCAACCAGGTAGGTCTCTCCTTGCCGCCAGGGACGAAACACTCCCGGGATAGATGTTGAGGCACGTATTGCTTCCCATAAAGGGCCTTCCTCAATAATCACCGGCTGACCCTTCAAAAGGTCAGTTGCCACTACATATAAAGGGTAATTTAAATCAGCAAAAGTCTTATTCTTGGTTACCAGTTTGATAAACTGCTCTGCTTTTCTGCCAGCGACAAAACCAAGCCGCGGCAGTGAAACATCAATTATATTGTTAAAGTTAAAATTGCTCGCCAATTTGCCCATCATATAAAGATCGGAACCAGTACCGGCGACTGCACCAATCAGGGCACCCATACTGCTCCCCACCATAAAATCAAAGTCGATATTGTTCTCTTTTAATACCTGTAAAACCCCAATATGAGCAAATCCACGTGCACTTCCAGCACCTAAAACCAGGCCAATTTTTGGTTTACTGGCCAAACAGATCACCTCCTGATTTAGTTTAAAGAACCTAATCAGCAGACTACTGTCATATGAATTACCAAATAACCCGGGAGGTAAGACGAATGCGTTTTCTAACCCAGGTAATATTTATTATTTTGTTACTGATATTTATGATTATCCAACCAGGGTCCAGCATGCAGGCAGCGGGAAGAGGTCTTACCCTCTGGTGGCAAACAGTAGTACCTGCGCTGCTTCCGTTTTTCATCATTTCCGAACTATTGATTAGATTACAGGTAACTCGCTATCTGGGTAAATGGCTCAATCCTCTGATGAAACCTCTTTTTAATTTACCCGGGGCTGCCGGTTTGGCGGTTGCCATGGGTTACACTTCCGGATTTCCGGTCGGTGCTTTAGTCAGTACCCATTTATATAAAGAGCAGCTGCTTACTAAACAGCAGGCATCTCATTTGGCAGCATTCACTAACAACTCCAGTCCATTGTTTATAATCGGTGCTGTTGGGGTGGGAATGCTTAATAACCAGACCTGTGGTTATATTCTAGCTATTGCCCACTATGGCTCCAATCTATTAGTCGGCTGGTATCTGGGAAGAAAAAACCGGGCTGACTGCCCGGATGCCTCAACTATGCTGGTTATTGAGAGAACTAATGAGAACCTGTTGGGCTCTTCAATCCGCAATAGTATTAATAGTATTTGTCAAATCGGTGGGTTTATTATATTCTTTATGGTTCTTACCAGTTTTTTAATTAATACTGGCATTATTGACTTTCTCGTTTATATGGTCGGAGTGTTCCTTCCTGCTATTCCGCCGACCCTGGTTTACGGGTCAGCATTTGGTCTTTTGGAATTAACTCAGGGAGCTCAAACTTTGGGAGCCGCTCAGGCTCCTCTCTTTTGGAAATTGATGCTCCTCAGTACTTTGCTGTCTTTCAGCGGTCTATGTATTCAGGCGCAGGTGCATTCCATAATATCAGAATCGGGGTTATCATACCGTCCCTATCTAAAAGCCCGTTTACTGCAGATACCACCTGCTTTACTGCTCACCTGGATTGGATGGGTCTGGATTGATCCTACAGTTACAACTTTTAGCTTGAACCCGGGTATGATTACCTCACTCACTCTGGCATCAATTTGTTGGCAATGGCTGGCATTATTGTCAGTTATGTTGGTATTATCCGGGGCTATTAATCTCTTGGTTTATGTATCTGTCTACTTAACTCATCGCGGCCGGCCTGGATTGAATTTAAACCTTCGTGTAAAACCCTCTCCAAATACGCCAATAAATCATCAGCATACTGGTTGGCATCAATTACTATTCCCTCACCTACGTTCCTGGCTTTGGCGATAATGGTTTCGGCAGCATCACGTGCACTGCGGGTTATCATGTCATTATCAACCATTGCAGCTACCTGGTGGCGGCTGTTTTCATATAAAGCTTCAGCTTGTTTTTGGGCATCCTCAAGAATGGCTTCCCTTTCACCCATCATTTGCTGTGCAACATCCAATTCTTCTGGCAGTACTGCCCGCAGGTGATCGATATATTCCATAAAAGAGGCGGGGTCTATACTAACACGAGAGGAAAACGGCAGTTTTTTGGCCTGCCGCACAATATCCTCCATTTCGTCCAGTATTCTGAACACTTCCATTTTAAAACTCCTCTCCTCGTTCAGGTAAATAAAAGTTTAGTATTGAATCACCATACTTGCGTATCTGGTTCAATTTTAATTGCGATCCAGAAACAGGCAATGTCATGGTTTTGGGGGTCCTTATGATCAGCTGGCCATTTCCAGTCAGCAGCGGCTGTTCATTCAATACCTGCCATATTTGATTATACAATTCTTTTTGACTAAACGGCGGATCGATATAAACCAAATCAAACTCGTTTTTCTGTTCCCGAAGCCGCCGAATAGCGGCTGCAGCATCCTGTTTATAAACCATAAACCCCTCGGTAAAACCACAGTGAGCTATGTTGTCGGAGATGGTTTTTACACATACTGGATTAATATCAACGAATACCACCCGGGCGGCTCCGCGGCTTAATGCTTCAATTCCTACACTGCCGCTGCCAGCAAAAAGGTCTAGAAACCGGCAGTCAATAACATCTGCTGCCAGTATGTTAAACAATGCTTCCTTTATCATATCGGTAATCGGTCTAACTTCCACTCCCTTAGGCATTTTCAGGGTTCGTCCTTTGGCAATACCGCTTATAATTCGCAAATTATTCCCTCCTATAGAATAGATTCGTCTTCTATCCCATTTTGCCTTCTTAAATTAACAAAAAACCTGACTAATAAAGCAAGAAAAAAATTTTTTTTGCATGTATGGTAATTTCTTTTATGGGGATTATATTTAATGCCAGGACAAACCTGGTAAAAACAAACCCTCCCCAACAACTTTACAAAATTCTCCTCTCCCCAAACTGTTCGGTGGTCCGGCGTAAAAACCGGACCGCCATTGTTTTTCGCTCATTTTTATGGAACTTCCTTAAATACTCAATCTTTAGCCCTGCAATTCCCATTACATTCTCTGCTTTATTTCCCACTTTTTGTTATTGTATTAATCGTTTAAACATGGCATTATTAAATTACGTTATACGGATAGGGGGTATGGGTTTATGAGCAAGTTTAATCAAGATGAACTTATTAAGGTTTTTGATTCACGGGTAAATTTTGATTACCTGGAACGAAAAATCTATGCCCATGATATCGGAGTAATGCCATCAATGATTACTCCGCTGGTAGCCAATCCAATTCCGGATGGAATTGTTCAGCCGCTTTCAGAATCTGAACTGGTTTGGCTGACCCAATGGGCACAAGAAAATCAGGTAGCTTTGACACCAAGAGGAAAGGCAACTTCTGGTTATGGCGGTGTATTACCCGTCAATGGCGGCCTGGTAGTAGAGTTTAACCGACTAAAGCGCATTGTCAATATTGATGTCGCCTCCGAAATAGTAACAGTAGATGCGGGCGCCGTTTGGCAGGATGTAGAATATCAGCTTAATAAGCAGCAAATGTCTCTTTGCCTGTATCCAACCAGCGCACCCTCTTCGACGATCGGCGGCTGGCTGGCTCAGGGTGGTGCCGGTATCGGGAGTTATGAATATGGCTTTTTCAGTGAAAATGTAAAATCGATTCGTTTGGTTCTTCCTGACGGCAGTGTCATGACTTTGACTGGTGAACAATTGTCGGTGGCAGCGGATGCCAATGGCATAACCGGTTTCATTACCGAGGTTACTTTCCGCATTAAACCACTATCATCAACTGTGGTGCGAGCTATTGCCTTTAAGGAAGCGAATAAGCTGGGCGGCTTTATCAATTCTATTTATGAAAAAAAGCTTCCATTATGGTCACTGTCATTTATCAATCCAACAGCCGCTCACTACAAAAACCTGTTACCAGCTCATCTTCATCATGGTCATGCCGTAGCTGATAACAAAGTCAAACTGCCTGAATGTTATATTGTTCTGACGGCATTTAAAACCGAACCGTCAACAGGAACAATAAGTCAGTTAGAACAATTAACGTCTCTCTATCAAGGTGAATTTTTGAGCAGCGAAATTGCTGAACACGAATGGGATGC
Organism: Methylocystaceae bacterium; assembly: GCA_050259135.1. Lineage (GTDB taxonomy): Bacteria > Bacillota > Syntrophomonadia > Syntrophomonadales > JBLNAA01 > JBLNAA01. The sequence continues at coordinate 9,109 of JBLNAA010000049.1, forward strand.
TCGTTTTGAACCAATGCGGGCTAAACGGATTGCTCCCTCCTTTATACCCAGTGAGGTAGTGCTGCCGGCAAAAGAACTGGCTGCCTATCTGAATCGGATTGACAGTGAGATTAAACATCCTTTTATACTGGAGGTCTTTGGTTCTCGTAACAGTGAATTAATTCTGCTGGGTTTTATCCCGCATGATGAACGCAAGTTTGTTTTTAACCTGGCCTTTGGTCTGTCATTGACTGCTCTTAAAAAAGCTCAGGAATTGGGCGGCCGTCCTTACGCTACCGGGTTATATTTTACCGGATTTGCTGAAGATGTGCTGGGAACTCAGCATTTGGCTAAGATTAAGGAATCTAAAAAGCAGCATGACCCCGCGAATATAATGAACCCTGGCAAAGTTTTGGATGGCAGCCTGGTGGCCTCCAGCTTGAAGGTTGCCAGCAAACTGGAACCACTGATCAGGGTTTTTGGCAACAGTACTGCTCGGCTTAATCCGGGTGAGGTTTTTGAAGAAAAGAATGGTATTCCCGGTGATGTAGCCTGGTATGCTTACACCTGCTCACAGTGCGGTTATTGTGTTGATCAATGTGACCAATATTATGGCCGGGGTTGGGAATCTCAATCACCGCGCGGAAAATGGACATTAGTTAAAATGGTTCTCGCGGGTGAAATCGAGTTCAATCAGGAAAATGCCAAAAACATTATGTCCTGCACTACCTGTGAAATGTGCAACCATACCTGTCAGTTAGACCTGCCTAATGAAGCTTCATGGTTTAAACTTCGGCAGTTGCTGATTGACAATCAAGGTTTTCACACCTTCCCTCCTTTTGAAATTATGGTTAACACTCTGCGTCAGCAGAACAATATCTGGGGGGAATATGCCAAGAACCGTGACGACTGGCTTACCGATGAAATTAGGCCACTGATTAAGGAAAAGAGCGACTATGCTTTCTTCCCTGGTTGTACCTCATCGTTTGTTGAACACGATATCGCCCAGTCGGCAGCTCGCTTATTGGGGGAAGCCGGGATAGAATTTGCTTACCTGGGAAAAGACGAAGCCTGCTGCGGTATTCCCATGTTGGTATCGGGCCGCTGGGAAGTATTTGATGAAATCGCTGCTCGGAATATAGAAAACATGAAGAAAACCGGGGCTAAAACTGTGGTCACTACTTGCCCGGCCTGCTGGCTGGTCTGGGATGTTTATTATCGCCAATGGGCTGAGGAACGAGGGATAGATTATCCATTTAAAGCTCAGCATTACGCTGATGTACTGGCCGATAAAATCAAAGCCGGCGAGTTCGAATTACCGGTTCCGGTCAATCGTAAAGTAACTTATCATGATCCCTGTCACATGGGCCGAGCAGGTGGTCATTATGAGGGACCGCGTACGTTAATTGAAGCAATACCGGATAGTAATTT
>JBLNAA010000050.1:0-4390 GCA_050259135.1 Methylocystaceae bacterium
ATTAATATAACCACATATTAAAGGCATTGTTGCATAAAAAGCAACTAAAACAACAGGTCTTCGACAAAAACAGTTTTGCTTTAACAATGTGAATATTCTATTTTTAATAAATGTGTTAAAAAACAGTTTAGTAGTAAATGAAAATTCGAATGAAAGCCGAAAGTAATAGGATTTATTTTGTAAGCAATAATTCGACATATATAGTAATTAAATAGTATAGCTGTGTATAATACAAATAGAAACATATGTAATTTATAGATTAGAGACAGGGGAGAAGATTATGGGTAAAGCTGAAGATATTTTGTATCGAGCCAAGAGTGTTACCCCCGATGAAGCTGTTAAAGTGGTTAAATCAGGAGACATGATTTTTTACAGCGAGTTTGTCATGTTCCCGCAGGTGTTGGATACCGCCCTGGCTAAAAGAGTTAATGAATTAGAAAACGTGGAGATTCGAGGCATTTGTTATACCATGCCATCACAGGCTATTCTGGCAGACCCGGAAGCCAACCATATCCGGCAGGGTGACTATTATATGGGAACCGTATCACGAAGACTTTATGATAACGGATTGTGTGATTATATACCGGCGGCCTATCATCAGGGTCCGCGTATGATCAGGAAATATATTAATAATGATGTGGCCTTTATTAAAGTAGGTCCGATGGATGAACGCGGATATTTTAACCTGGGGACCAGTAACTCGGTAACTCCTGCCTCTCTGGAAAAAGCCAAAACCATTATAGTGGAAGTTAACCATTCTGTTCCTCATTGCCTGGGGGGCAACCAGGAATTAATTCATATTAATGATGTAGATATGGTGGTAGATGGCGGGAGTAATCCGCTGCAGGAAGTAAGACCGGCAGAGCCTACTGAAATTGATCATTTAATTGCTCAACATATTTTAAAAGAGATCCCTGACGGAGCCTGCCTGCAGTTTGGTATCGGAGGACTTCCTAATGCGGTTGGAGCATTATTGGTTGACAGTGATCTTAAAGACCTGGGTATGCATACGGAAATGCTCTGTGATTCTACAGTTGATATGGTTGAAGCCGGAAAAATTACGGGCAGCCGAAAGAATATCGATAAAGGTAAGATGGTTTACTCATTCTGTATGGGCACCAAACGTCTATATGATTTTGTTGATAATAATCCCAGTTGTGCTATTTATCCGGTAAATTATACTAATGATCCTCGGGTAATAGCATTGAATGATAAATTTATTGCTATAAATAATGCGATTGAGGTTGATATTTACGGTCAGGTTTGTTCAGAATCAGCAGGTTTTAAACAAAAGTCAGGTACCGGCGGACAGTTGGATTTTATCTTTGGAGCTTTTAATTCTCATGGCGGCAAGGGATTTATCTGTATGAGTTCAACTTATCAGGATAAAAACGGGAACCTGAATTCCAGAATTACTCCTTACCTGAGGCCGGGAGCTATTGTTACCGTACCCCGTACGATTACTCAATATGTGGTAACTGAATATGGCTGTGTTCAGTTAAAAGCAGAAAGCATCTGGAGAAGGGCAGAGTTGCTGATCAGCATCGCCCATCCGGATTTCCGGGATCAACTGATAAAAGCCGCCGGTGAACAAGGAATTTGGCGGCGGTGCAACAAACAGTATATAGTGTAGCCGATTAAAATTGAGGTCCACCAGATCATAAACCCGATCCGGTGGACTTTTCAGCTTACATGGGGCAGGGGATATAAATAGCTAACGTCATGATTTGGCCTGGGGTTGATATGTTTGATAAAATTCGGTCTTGGCTGATACACTGTTAACATAAGCCAGTTCAATCGGCTGTAGATGCCAATCTTCAACCGGGAAAATATTATTACCCTTAGCCATTGGTTTGCACAACCCGAATTGAAGCAATTGGTGCTGCTCCATAAGGGGCACGTTATCCAGTTCGCGAACCCATGGCATTAGTATATCGACCGCACCGCCATATTCATGCCAGCTGGTTCCCGGTTTCAGGGCACCTTTACCCTTCCGCAGACGATACCAGTACAGTTGCTCACGATAAGTACGAAATCCGCTATTAATGATTATCTTCTTTTTCTTGCTGCGAGCCAGAGCAGCGAGCCTGCCGGCAAACACCGGATCAATAACCTTGTGCCCGGGCTTGGAGAAGATTAACCATTCATCTGGTACGGCCAGGGGATAGTCTTGTTCATTCAATGCACTTTTAAAGATTGTATTCAATTGTATCCCCCCATATTAAACTGATTACTTAGTATTATTCCAGAAGGATGTATTTGGTCACGGTGATTATGAATTTACCCGGCCAGGGCAATGATAATATTGGTTCATTGGAAAGATAATAGATGCTTCAGGTATAATTATAAATATAAAGAATAACAACAATTAATATATATGAAATCATTTATGGTAATAAGCTGATATTCTCTGGGCAGAAGATAAAATGCAAGATTACTAAGGAAAAGATTTAGCAGCTCTCTTTTAACAACTTACGTTGTCCGGGAGGTGGGGATTATTGCATCAATCCATTCTAGTTGATATAACGATAGTCTTTATAACTGCCCTGATTGGCGGTAACCTCGCTCAGTTTCTCCGGCAGTCCCCTTTGATTGGTTACATTATCGGCGGCATTATTGCCGGCCCCCACGTATTAAGATGGGTAACTAACACCAGCTCAATCAATGATATGGCGGAAATCGGCGTTATCCTGCTGATGTTTACCTTAGGAATTGAGTTTTCCATTTCAAGATTGGCAAATGTGAAGAAAATTGCTATTCTGGGGAGTATTCTGCAGATCGGTTTGCAGGTACTGATTACTATTTCCCTGGCTCACCTCATGCAAGTGACAGTTTACCAGGCGTTGTTTATCGGCTGTGTGGTATCAATCAGCAGTACTATGATTGTCCTGCGAGTTTTAAGTGAGCAGGGACACCTTAATTCCATACAAGGTCAAATCATGTTAGGTATGTTGATTGTCCAGGACCTGGCGGTAGTTGTAATGGTATCCTTGCTGCCTCGGTTAGGACATTTGACTGGTATCAACTGGAGATCATTTTTAACCACTACCTTAGCAGCCCTGGGTTTGGTCTTATTTACAGTTTACCTGGCGCAAAAAGTGGTTCCGCGGATTATGAACAAAGCGGTCAGAACCAATAACAGCGACCTTTTTTTAGTTTTGGCGTTAAGCCTGGGAATGGGTGTTGCGACCTTATTTCATTATCTAGGGGCTTCTTTTTCTCTGGGAGCTTTCATTGCTGGATTACTGGTCAGTGATTCGGATTATGCCCATGAATTACTGGGCAAGATCGCCTCATTGCGTGACGCTTTTGTAATACTTTTCTTCGTTTCGGCAGGTATGCTCATTGACCCCACTGCATTGTTTGCTGATTTCCGTCTATTATTCATTTTGCTCATCCTGATCATGCCGGTAAAATTCCTGCTGTTTTACCTTATTACCCGAGTCTTCAAGTATCATAAACGGATTGCCTTTTATGTAGGAATGGGCATGATGCAGACTGGTGAGTTTTCATTTGTCATGGCCAGAATAGGATTGGATAATGGTATCTTTGACCCGGTTATTTATAATGTCATACTGGCCAGTACCCTGATAACCATTTTAGCTGCCCCCTCCTTTATGCGCTGGAGTCCGATATGGTATAACCAGCTAACCAAAACTTCAAAACGACAGAGATCACGAATAGTTGATCAGGAACAAACAAAAGACCCGGTAATGACCGATCATGTATTATTATGCGGATTTGGCCGGGTGGGAAAAGAGATTGGCACCGCCTTACGGGCGATGGCGGTTCCTTTTATGGTGGTGGAATATGATTTTCGAGCGGTAATGGAATTAAAAGAGCTGCAGATACCCTATGTTTACGGGGATGCTTCCAACTTAAGCGTACTCAGGCAAGTGTCAGTCGGTAAGGCAAAGCTGGCGGTACTTACTCTGCCCGATGCACTGGTAAATGAAAGAGCAATTCGAAAGCTGCTTAAATTAAACCCTGATATAAAGATAATAGCTCGTGCCCATTCTGGCTGGGAAAAGCAGATCCTGTTAGATGCCGGCGCCTTTGAGGTGGTTCAGCCGGAACAGGAGGCCGGGGTGCAAATGGCCAGACATATGATAATCAATCTTGATTTACCGGAAGATGATGTCATTAAATATCTTGAGAACTATTACATCAAAGATTATCATCAGCTGTTTTCCAGCTTTGCCATAGATTATATCAAAGAGGATCCGCTGGCCATCAGAGCCTATGAAGTGCCGAGTTACAGCGGTCTGATTGATACCCGTCTGGCTGACAGTAAAATACGGGAAACCACGGGATGTGCGGTAGTAACTATCAGAAGGGCCAATGGTGAAGTGATAATCAATCCTCACAGTTACGAATTCATTCGTGCTCA
>JBLNAA010000051.1:0-5966 GCA_050259135.1 Methylocystaceae bacterium
GAAGGTAAAATCAAGGTTGGCTGTAGTCAATTGCGTACTTCCGCTATCCGAGCCATAGACCCCCTCCGAGAAGGTAAGATCAAAGTAATCATCATAATTGGCTATAACCATGTTATCCAGGGTAGGGCTGGCAATGTCCCAGGGATCTATAGTCTTGCCCACCGGGTTGTCAGCTAAAGGGTTAAGGGCGACATCCTGGATAGTGCCATCCTGGGTGGTATCGTATTTGACGGTGATCCCTTCCCGGGCTGAGGCACCTATATTAATAGCCAGCGACAAAACAACATGAGTGGAATCAGGCGCCGATGTTGCGGAAACCGTGTAGGTAGTACCGATTGCACCAGTCTCATTAACCAGGAAACCACCGGCAGTCCCTTTGGCGGTGTTTATACAGGGTTCGCTCAAGGTTACCCGGATATGGTTGTCGTCTAGACGTTCTGCACCTAGTATGGTCGGGCAAACGCCATCCACCAGAATATCCGATGTATCACCTCTATTAATGTTAAGGCCAGCATCTGATCCAACGGTGTCCTTAATGGTGGCTCCTGCAGGCAGAATGATGGCGGTGCCCAAAGTAATGCCATCCGTATCCTGCCTAGCCGCTTCCACGGTATAGCGGAAACTGAGGTTGTTGGTATTATCACCCGATAAATATTGGGCTTGAACGGTGTCACTCCCGATGGTAACAGGGATATAAGGTGTTCCTATGACCCTTACGGTTTTGTTAAATTGGACACCGATCGTGATCTGGTCTCCGGTTTTATAGGTCTTATGTGTGATATTGATAGGATCATTAGTTGCCCTCGGATAAGCTTTCAAAGTAACTCCGTCACTGTCAGAAAGGCTTGCCGAGCCGAAGGAATCAACATACTGACTGGGGTCGCAGGTCACAGTTAAATTGGTTATGTCACCGGTATAGGGAACAGTAGCATTTCCGGAAAGGGTAATTTTCGCCGTGTGGGCATCCACCCTGCTCACTGTCCAGTTCACACCAGCAGGCCGGTTCACAACACTCCATTTCACTGGATCTAACACGGGTACAAAGGTACCGCCAGCCAGGGTGACAGTTATCTCTTCACCGTTCTCCTGGCCTTCAAGAATATTCCCGTCATCGGAAATACTTATAGATTCGGCATCATCCGTTGCCGTTATGGTCAGGGTATTGGAAGCGGTAAGTGGGAAAGTGCCAGCGGTTAGCCCGCCGGTGACGGTCACTCCCAGGTTGGTTATGTTGGTATCAAAATCGGTGCCGTTAAAGGCCAGGTTAACAGTACATATATCACCAGCGACCGAAATACTTTCAACGCTCAGCCCAGTTGGTGCATTCAACAGGGAGATATTATCCTTGGTGATACCGTTAAAGGAGGTGCCTTGGATGGTTAAACTGATACTGCCAATGTCCAGGTTGGTCTCATCCAGATTAGTTCCTGTGATAGTTGCTGCTGGCGGTTCTGAGGCATAAACCGGTGCTACCATACCACTAAACACCAAGAGAAATAATAACCCCAGCCATAATATTAGCTTTCTCATAATTCCCCCCCTAAATAGACAAGTAAAAAAGATACATGGAAGTTAGTAACAGCGCCTCCATGTATCAATTGTAAACTATTCCAACATTTATGAAAAATTAACTGTTTCTGGTTACATTGATAATATATTCGGCAGGTGTTCTCACCTGGTGGAGTAATTGTGGTGTAAATACAATTGCTCCCGATATTCAGGGAAATAGGATTAGAGGTCCCCCATACAATGAAAGGACCCTGGTCATCCTTGTTTCCAAAGATGGCCAGGGTCTTTTATTACCATTATTGCCTGCAGCTCTGCTGACTTACAGCTTAGTGGTACATCGCCTGAATCATGTCGTGGTAGGCTTTGGCTATAACTTTTCTTTTTACTTTCATGGTTGGGGTAATTTCACCCTTTTCCACCGTGAAAGGCTCAGCCAGCAGTGTGAACTTTTGTATCTTCTCATGATGCGCCAGGTCGGTTGACTGCCCATCAATTCTTTCAGTATACAATTGAACCACTACCGGGTGTTCCAATAATTCAACAATCTCCTGGTAGGTAATGCCTTTATCCCTGGCATATTCCTCAAGTGCCGGGAAAGACGGCACTACCAGCGCGGTAAGGTATTTATGCTTATCTCCGATAATAACAATCTGCTCGATATAATAATCCTGGCCAATTTTTGACTCAATCATTTGCGGAGCGATATTTTTGCCGTTGGCGGTGACTATAATATCCTTCTTCCGATCGGTAATTCTGAGGTATCCGTCCTCATCAATTTCCCCGATATCTCCGGTCATGAAATATCCATCTTCGGTCATTACCTCTTTGGTGGCCTCTGGCTTGCCGAAATAGCCTTTCATAACATTGTCACCTTTAATCAGTATTTCCCCGTCCGGGGCAATTCTTACTTGATTACCGGATATCGGCTTGCCTACCGTCCCAAATTTATAGGCGGTGGGGCAATTGCAGGAGCCCATGGGTGCGGTTTCCGTAAGGCCATAACCCTGGGCAATAAAAATATTGGCCGCAAAGAAGAACTCCTCAATTTCCTTGGCCAGCGGTGCCCCACCGGCCGAAAAGAAATTCAGACGTCCGCCCAGCAAATCCCTTACTTTTTGCAGTACCAATTTGTAAGCAATGGCATGCTGGAGTTTCAGTGACATCGGAATGTTCTCTCCCCGGTTCTCCGCATACCGATACTTTTTGCCGGTCTCAATGCCCCAGCCAAACAAATTTTTCTTGAAACCCGAAGCCTTTTCCAGATTGGCATAAATGGCAGCATACATTTTTTCATACAGTCTGGGAACGCCGACCATATAGGTAGGTTTAACTTCCTGGAAGTACTCCACAATCTTATTGGTATCCGCGCAGAAATACTGAGTTGCACCTTTGGAATGTATCCAGTAAAGTGAACATTTCCCGTAGACATGGCTCAGGGGAAGAAAAACCAGCTCGATATCATCCTCGCCCATGGGGAAACGTGAATCCAGGGCTTCAATTTCAACAAAGAAGCTCTTGTGAGCATGCATAGCCCCTTTCGGATCACCAGTTGTTCCCGAAGTATAGATAACCGATGCAATATCATCTGGCGTAATTGAAGCAAGGCGTTTTTGCAGTAAATCCCCTTTATTTGATTTTCTGCCCAGCTCATAAAAATCATCCAAGTACATTACTTTGTCACTTTTATCAATCTTTACGGATTTGCTGAATACGATTATATGAGTAAGTGCACTGTTGTCAAAAAACTGCATAACATTGTCATACTGGGTTTGATCATCAACAAATATGATCTTGGATTGGGAATCATTGACGATATATTCGGCCTGTTCCGCAGTGTTAGAAGCGTAAATCGATACCGTGGCGCATTTAACACTCATAATGGCGTAATCGCATATCGTCCATTCCGGCCGGTTGCTTGAATAGACGGTAATCATACCGTTCTCTTCGGCGCCTAGCTCGAGAAGGCCTTGGGCCGCATTATCAATTCGCTCCCCAAACACTTTCCATGAGATGCCCTTCCATTCATCACCCTCTTTGTAATACAGGGCATTTTTGTCTCTGTCGGCGTACTTCCGAACTTGTGAATGGATATTGGCAGCCAAATTTCCCGTTTGCATTCTGCAATTCACCCCCATGTTAAATTTCTCCCCCAATTAATCGATATGGCTGTCTTTTTTTAAACACTCATCTCACCAGCAATGAGTTGTTTAGTATCATAATCTTCTATAAAAAAACAGAAATATCCTCCAAATTTACATCCGTTTATTTTACCCGGCCGTAATTTACTCGCTTAAAGGCGGAAATGTTAATTTTAACAGATTTATGGAAACTTCGAGATATCCGTTCTCTTACCGGTTAAGTTTGCTGATTGTGAATTTCAGTTTAAATCTTTAACAAATTTGTTAAACAGACCGATAAATAACCTGAAGACCTGAAGAAGTGCAGTTATCCATTAGGAGTATCAGAGACTAAAAAAGCCTGGTTCAACCATTCGTGAACCAGGCTTTTTTTAATGCTGCATATATTGTTTTAATCAGATCTGCCCCCAAACCGCCGTAAATCTTCCGAGTAAGCTGTCTATTGCGCAGTATAACCGCCATCAACGATTAAAGAGGTACCCGTACAGAACTCATTTTCACATAAGAAAATTATCGCGTGAGCAATTTCCTCTGGCTTACCCAGCCTGCCAATCGGATGCAGTGCAACCATCCCATTATACTTTTCGTCACCTGCCGATTGCCGGTTAATCATGCCGGTATCTACGTAACCGGGACAAACACAGTTCACTCTAATATTCCTGCTCGCAAATTCAACAGCCAGTGATTTGGTCAGAATATTTATGGCACCTTTGCTGGCATTGTAAGAAAAAGCGTGAGCATGTCCAACGTGGCTCATGATCGAAGCCGTATTTACAATTGCACCGCCACCGGTTTTAAGCATCTCGATGATCGCATATTTTGCTCCGAGGAAAACGCCATTTTGGTTAACCGAAATAACCCGGTTGTATTCGTCAAAAGTAAGTTCCTCAGTTGGTTTTACAATTGTAATCCCGGCGTTATTTACCATTATGTCTAATCGGCGATATTTCTTTATAGTTTCGGTTACCAGGTTCTGAACTGATTTTTCTGCTGCTACATCAACAGCTATAAATGTAACATCAACACCCTTTTCTTTTAATTCTTTTTCCATAGCCTTTCCTGCTGGTTCGTTATAGTCAGCGATTACAACTTTCGCACCCTTGTCAGCTAAGGCTTTTACTGTTGCTAATCCAATACCAGAAGCACCACCGGTCACGATTGCTATTTTACCTTCTAAATTCATCATAGTTTCATCCTCGCAATCACCAATTGTAAATTATTAACTTCAAACATCAAATACAATACAATAAAAATTATCACCCAGGTTAATTTCATCAGATCGAACCATTCCACACCCTTCACCCAGTCTTGTAACTTCATCCTGACTTATACGATAAATCAGGGGCGGTCCAATCGGTGCTTGCTGCTTATATTCTATAAGCGCAAGCTTCCCATTTCTTTTCATAATCCTGTTTATTTCAGCTAAAAAAGCAGCTTTATTCCCTATTTCATGTAATATTGCAGCTAAAATTACAAAGTCCACGGTGTTTTCTTCAATATCAAAATGGCCGTCCGCTACTTTCACGGTTTTAACGTTAAGCAGCTTTTCATTTCTTACCTTTTGGCCAACGACTTCCAGCATTTCCTCATCCGTCTCCAATGCAAAAACCAGATTGTCAGTTATCTTAGCAGCCGGAATGGTGAAAATACCGCTGCCCGCACCAATATCGCAGACCACATCGTGCTCACCCAGGCCAATTCTCTTTAACGTTCCAACTGGATTTAATTCTTTTAATCTTTCTGGATCTTCAAGTCTACTAATCTTTCGGTTCACAGTTTATTCCACCTTTTATCTGCTGATACTCCCGGCTTATTAATCAACCATAGTATGTAACAATCGAACCCAAGAATTCGCAGAAGCAGATTCTGACGATAGAACCGGCTAAACCCAATCACGACATCTTTATAAGACGTTGGAGTCTCTCTTCGGTGTCAGTTGATTTGACCGGGGTATATACCGTAAGGACTAAATTGGGAGCACCGGTAACCTCAAAATTATGATGGCTGAACACCAAATGCCCGACTACTGGATGGTTAACCTCCTTGATTCCTTCTGAACACCCCAACACATCATGGCGCAGCCACCAATCGTGGAAATCAGGGCTAGATAACTTTAACTCCTCAATAAACTGGTTAAACCAGGGAGATTCTCATCCTTCGGGTTTTTAAGAAATCGGCCAATTCTAATAACCTTTGTTCCTCATTCATGCAGCCCACCTCCCCAGCCAGGTACAGCTTATACTAGGATAAACCAACCTATTGTTCTAGTATAAGGTGCATGGTAACTTTTTTACTATCAACGATAGTGATAAGACACCA
>JBLNAA010000052.1:0-4002 GCA_050259135.1 Methylocystaceae bacterium
TATTTGTGCCTAAACACCCGGTAACACGACCGGTTTTAAAGGAAGTCGAGGCTGCCGAGCAGGAAGCCCCAGTGGATTGGCAAGTGTTGCTGGAGCAGGTAATGGATCAATTGGAAATAATCAAAGTCAAAGCATAAGGGGTTGTATTGATGCAGAAAATTGCTGAGCCGTCCAGTGAAACCTATTTGGATAATTGTGCTACCACCAGAGCTTATCCGGAAGTTGCAGAAATTGTTAGCGGGGTGATGCTGGACAGCTATGGTAACCCTTCCTCGCTTCACCGCAAGGGGATTGAGGCTGAAAGCATGGTAAAAACTGCCAGGGCGCAAATATCACGAGTGTTGGCTGTGGAACCGGAAACCATCGTATTTACCTCCGGGGGAACTGAGGCTAATAACCTGGCCTTGATCGGGGCAGCTCATGCTTTGCATCGAAGCGGCAGTCATATTATCTGCTCAGCTATTGAACATCCTTCGGTTTTAGAAACCATAAAAAAATTGGGCAATGAAGGTTACCAGGCTGACTTTTGCCCGGTGGATAACCAGGGATATGTAAAAGCCAGTGCCCTGGTTGGCCTGATAAAAGAGAATACCATTCTAATCAGCATTATGGCAGTTAACAATGAGATTGGAACTATTCAGCCGATAGCAGAGCTGGTGCGGGCCTGCCGGGAGAAAAATCCTCAGCTGATCATACATATTGATTGTGTGCAGGCTTTCGGAAAGATTAAGGTTCATCCCCGGGAATGGGGGGTAAACCTGGTAACCATTAGTTCTCATAAGATCCATGGCCCCAAGGGAGTCGGAGCCGTATATGTGGCCCGGGGGACCAGATTGGAGAGTCTTTTGGCCGGGGGTGGGCAGGAAAACAAAATGCGCGCTGGAACCGAAAATGTCCCGGGTATAGCTGGATTTGGACTGGCTGCTCAAATGGCAGCCGAAAATTTAGGCGATATGGCCAACTTGATCAAGCTAAAACTGCACCTGATAGAGGGGTTAGACCGCTTAAATATTAAGTATCTGCTTAATGGTCCGGCCGTCTTAGATGCTGCTCCCCATATTATTAACTTTTCTTTCCCGGGAATTAAAGGAGAAACTATGGTGCATTGCCTGGAGGCTGAAGGTGTTTATGTATCCACCGGGGCAGCCTGCAGTTCCAAAAAGAATAAGGTCAGTCACGTACTTACGGCTATAGGCAGAACAGAAAAACAAGCACAGGGGTCAATTCGGGTCAGTTTATCACTGGCAAATAGTGAGGAAGATATTGATCGGCTGGTTGGTGCATTACAGCGTGCGATTGCCCGGCTCGCCTGATACTTATTCCCAAGTTGAAAATGCAGCAAATCGATGTTTCAATTTGCGTAATAAATGTCGTAATATGAGAATACAAGCAAAAACATGCTGTATTTCAACTTTCGGGGGTGTGATTGGGTGAGAAGAGAGCTGCCAATGGTTATAGCCATGAACGAAGTAAGGTGTACCAATTGCCACCAATGTATCGCCGTCTGCCCGGTTAAGTTTTGTAACGACGGCAGCGGTTCGACGGTTAAGCTCAATCATAATCTGTGCATTGGCTGCGGTCAGTGTATTGAAGCCTGCATTGCATCTCATGGCGGGGATACTGAGAAAGCGGCCCGTACTTATATTGATGACGCATCCCTGGTTGTATCAAAGCTGCACAGTGAAGATTTGATAGCACTGGTAGCTCCATCAGCGCAGAGTAATTTTGATCTGGCACGGCTCATAACTGCCCTCAAAAGGCTGGGGTTTAAAAAAGTATATGACGTATCCCTGGGAGCTCAAATAACGATTGCCGGCTATCATAAGCTGCTGGAAGAAAAGTCGGTAAAACCGCCGATAATTGCACAGCCCTGTCCGGCCATTGTTAAATACATAGAACTGCAGCATCCTGCCTTAATACCACACCTGGCTCCAGTAGGCAGTCCGGTATATAACGCCGCTGTTTATGCCAGAACCCAGAACCCGCAATCGAGATTGGTTTTTATTTCCCCCTGTCTGGCTAAAATTCGTGAGTTTAAGGACAGCCGTCTGATCGACTACAATGTAACCTTTCAATCCATAAACAGAATTCTGGAACAAAACCATATTTATATCGGCAGCCTGGAAGCGGGATCATTTGATAATGATATCCCGGCCGGAATAGCTGCCAACTTTTCTACTCCGGGCGGCCTTAAGGAGTCATTTCTCCACCATTATCCGGAGATACCGGCCCGAGCTATAACTAAAATAGAGGGCAAAATTGTTTATGACAAATATCTGAAGGATTTGGAACAGGCAATTAAAAATAATTCGCCTCACTTACCGCTGGTGGTTGATATTTTAAACTGCGAAAAAGGCTGTAACATGGGGCCGGGATGTTTTAATCATCATAAATCCATCGATGAGATTGAAAAGTCTATCGCCTCTAAAGTGGAGCAGAACTTGACTGGGTCGAATGAAGATAAACTACATCCTTTCTTAAAATCCCTGAACCTGGATAGTTACGAATACCGGTTTTATGAAGATTTAAGCGATAATTGTGACATAAAAATACCATCCGAGCGCGAACTGAACAGCATTTATCTGGAGATGCTGAAAGAGGAGGAAAGGGATTTCCGTAATTGCGGTGCCTGCGGTTATAACTCCTGTTACAAAATGGCTATAGCCATATTTAACGGACTGAATAAGCCGGAAAACTGCCATCTCTATCAGGAAAAAACTCTGCGCAGTGATCATGAGCGCTTCCAAACCATAGCTCAGGAGGTGGGCAGCGTTTTTGAAAAAGTGCGGACTGGCGTAGTTGGCCTATCGGATAATGCTGAGGTTACTCTGAATAACTTTGCAGAAATTATTGAGGTGATCAATACTTTTCAGCAGCTGGCATCAGCTGTAGCCGGTAAGGCCAATGACCTTTCCCCGGTGGTAAAGACTATATCAAAAATAGCCGGAGAAACCAATATGTTGGCGCTTAATGCGGCGATCGAAGCCGCCCATGCCGGAGAAAACGGCCGGGGCTTTGCTGTGGTAGCCAATGAAGTTAAAAAGCTGGCCGAATCGACCAGACAGGAATTGAACAAGGTACAGCCGGTGGTTGGTGAAATGGTTGGACTGGCTGGTACCCAGATTAGTGAACTTGATACCATCAAACAAAAGTCAGAAGAAGCTCAACAGGTTATGAATACCATGAAATCATCGATGATGTTGTTAAATACTGTCATGAATGAAGTGGCTTCCAAAATTACCAGTATACAAAGTAAGTAAGAACCACAAAGCCTGGATAATCGGTAAGAGTGAAAAATCAAATACCAACTGTTATATTTAGTAGTGACGGGGAGTTTACAAGCAGGCGGAGGGAATTATGAAAAGGATATTTGCGCCGGGGTGTGCATTAACTATCTATAAGCCACACCTGGCTGATAAGATTCACCAGATGCTTAATCATAATTTGGGGGAAATGGGCAGACTGGACTTGTGCTGCCAGAACCAGCCTAAGCTCGAAAGCGGAACTCAGGTTATCAATGTATGTCCGGGCTGCGACCGCCGCTACCGGGAGAATTACCCGCATGCCTCCACTATTTCACTTTGGGAACTACTGGCCGCGAATGATTTTATTACCTTCCCCGACTACCACGGACAGGCCATGTCCATTATTGATGCCTGCCCCACCAGAAGTGAGGAACGTGTACATAACGCGATCAGGACTTTATTACAGCGTATGAACATTAAATTAATAGAACCGGAAAAGACCAGGACAGAAAGCAGATGCTGCGGTGACAGTTTCTTTGGCCGCCTGCCTATTGACCAGGTTAAAGAACTTATGATCAGGCGGGCCGAGGAGATGCCGGTAAATGATGTAGCAGTTTACTGCGTTTCCTGTGTCAAATCGGTTTTTGTCGGCGGCCTCCAGCCCCATTATATGATTGATCTGTTATTCGGTGAAACAACTATTCCCCAAACCTACGACCCCGATGCCTGGCATGCTGAGCTGGATGCCTACATACGG
>JBLNAA010000053.1:0-5351 GCA_050259135.1 Methylocystaceae bacterium
GCTACAATCAGCTTCTGCATATCCGATACGCCTTCCACCTGGGGGCCCATTATGCTGTCCCGCCAGAAGCGCTCTACCTTATAATCAGTGGTAAGGCCATAGGAACCGTGAATAGCCATCGCTTCCCGGGCTGCATCAACGGCGGATTCACAGACAAAAGTCTTGGTTAAAGCAGCATCTTTGGCAAACTGCACCGGATCTTTAATATTATCCGCATGATAACCAAGGTGGTAAGTTAACCACTTGGCAGCCTCGTATTTCATCGCGATTTCGGCTATGTGCATCTGTATCGTAGGGAATTTGGCAATGGGCTGATCACGGTGAGTTTTCTGCTGGGCATATTTGACCGCTTCCTCATATGCGGCCAGAATGCCCCCTAGCGAAGCGCAGCTCATCCCCACTTTACCAAATGAGATTCCGGTCTGCAGAATAATATATCCCTTTCCGGGCTGACCCAATAAATTCTCTGTTGGTATCTTTACATCTTTCAGGTAAACATCAAGAAGAATACCGCCATGCAGACCAATTTTCTCCCAGGGTTCCGATATTGAATAACCGGGGCAAAACTTATCTACAATGAAAGCACTGATTCCCCCGTTGGTCTCATCACGGGCAAAGATAATGATTGGTCCCTGATAGTTGGCATTGGATATAAAGCGTTTGGTCCCATTAATAATGTAATAATTGCCTTCTCTTACCGCGGTAGTGGTAATACTCTTAGGGTCAGATCCGGTTTGCGGCTCGGTAAAAGCAAAGGAAGCCAGGGTTTTACCCTTACAGGCATCAGGAAGATATTTTTGCTTTTGTTCCTCGGTGGCAAAATAATAGAAAGCCCCTAACCCCAGAGTGTGCACTGACATAGTCATGGCTACGCCGCCGGAAGCCCGCGATAATTGCTCGGTGGCCAGAACATACCCCAGGTAACCAGCCCCCGCGCCCCCATACTGCTCTGGGTAGGGTAATCCCAGGAGATCCAATTCGGCCAATCCGGTTATGATACCGTCCGGTATCTTATTGGTCCGGTCAATTTCATTGGCCAGGGGATCAACATATTTTTCCGCAAATTCGCGAGCACTCTTTTGAATTAACAACTGCTCCTTAGAAAGAGCAAATTCCATTATATATCGCACATCCTTCCCCAAACATAAGTGATGGTTCTTGACCGTCTAGGTATTATAATAATGTATTTAGTTCAATTTATAAATATCCCATTCGTACTATGGGATATGCATTAATATTTTTTATTAAAGTATTACGTTCACATATCATGTTTAATTAATTAACTATGTTAAAATATTAATATAACTTGTAATCGGCGGGTGTTTATTATAAATTAATGCTTATGGATTGGCTATAACCTGAGAGGGGTATTAAAATGGAAGACTTTACGACCTTCATCTGCTATTCGCTTAAATCTACTATGAAAAAGGTTGAAAAGCATATAACCCAGCGGTTTGATGAATATGGAATCAACCTGGCTCAGTCATTTATTATCTTTTCTCTTTTAGAGCGTGATGGAAGTACGTTAACAGAAATCGGAAACCGCGCTCATATTGAGAACTCATCCTTGACCACTATGGTCGACAAACTCGAAAAAGCCGGTTTGGTTGAGCGTCGTCTGGATAGTACTGACCGACGTGTGATCCGTGTCTTCCTGACCGATAAGGGAAGCGATTTAGGCAACCAAGTTTTAAGCGAAGGCAGGGAATTCAATGATTACTTGCGTCAAAACCTGCAAACCCTGGAACCAAGCTTTTTAGCGGGTTTACAGAAGATTGCCCAAAGTATTGACTAATAACATCTAATGTTAAACGTCAAAAAGCGTCACCCGTTGACAGGGTGACGCTTTTTCGTTTGCTTATTATATCGGACGTGGCGGGTTATCCACACCTAAAAACGATTTGTCAAGGGGAAAGTGCTCCCGTTTTTTCGGCAGTTTACTTAACATAATTAATGCATATACTAATCATTTATCCACAGCATTTTGTGGATAACTTATGCCCGTCGGCACTTAAGCTTGACATAAAGCCCTGCTGATAAGATGACCACTCCCAGAGCTATCCACTGCGAGACAGTAATTCCGTCTATCATCAGATTAACTCTAAAGAATTCAATTAGGAATCGATACAAGCTGTACAAACCCAGATAGGCGAGAAATACCTCACCTTTAAACGTTCTCCGGGGGTACAGTTTTAACAGCCCCCAGAAAATCAGCAAATTGATCCCGGTACTGTACAGCTGAGTCGGGTGACGATGCAAATTGTCCACATCAGGGAAGACAACTCCCCAGGGAAGGTGGGTTTCTACACCATAACAGCAGCCATTAAGGAAACAGCCCACTCTAACTATGGCATACCCTAAAGCTAAATAGGGTGCCAAAAGATCAGCCATATCCCAGAAATTGAGATGCCGCCAGCGAATGTACCCCACCGCCGCCAGCACACCGCCAAAGAATCCCCCATACCACATTAGCCCACCAAACCCGCCGTTTTTAAAACTGAATATTTCTGCCGGGTGGGTTGAAAAATAGCTCCAATCATAGAAAAGCACATAAAATAATCGAGAACCAATAACCCCGGCCACTATACAAATTAATAACAGGTCGAGAGCATAATCCGGATTGATACCAGCGTCCCGAAAACGACGGGTAAGTAAAAAAGCTAGTACCACCATACTTAATGCCAACATCGCTCCCCATGAATATATGGTTACGGGACCGATATGAAACAGCTCAGGAAACATTTGTTAACCTCCGGTAGAACTTATCCACAAAATTTTCAGAAAGCTTCAATGGAACAATGGTATTTGTACCTAACTAAGGTTAATTGGTTCAAGCCCGATTTTATAGTTATCAACAGACTTATCCACATTATGCACAGGTTTTTTACACACATGACCTTTATCCTATAGACCAACTGCGACTAGTAGCGTAGGCGTTTATATCCAGGGGGGCAAAATCCCGTTGCAAATATTGATGCCAGGCCGCAGCTGCTATCATCGCCCCATTATCAGTACATAATATCAGTGAAGGATAGATTACCTTCAACCCCTGATCAGCCGCCCGGTTGGTCATCAATTCCCGTAACCGGGCATTAGCAGCTACCCCCCCGGCCAGAGCGATGGTTCCCACCTGCTGTTTCCTGGCCGCTCGGATGGTCTTGGTCACCAGTACCTCTACCAGTGCCTCCTGGAATTCAGCCGCCAAATTATTTATGTCCACCTCTTCACCTCTTTGTCTGGTCCGATGGCAGAGGTTCATGGCAGCCGTTTTCAGACCACTGAAGGAGAAATCATAATCATCCCGGTCACAAAAAACCCGGGGCAGTGTATATATACCGGGCGTACCGTCTGCGGCCGCTTTTTGCACCGCTGGCCCTCCCGGATAACCCAGGCCTAAATAACGAGCTACCTTATCAAAGGCCTCTCCGGCGGCATCATCACGGGTTTCACCCAGAGTAACAAAGTCACCCGGGGAACGCAATAGTATAATGCTGGTATGCCCGCCCGACACCACCAAACAAATCAGCGGGTAGACAACATCGTGTTCCAATTGATTGGCCGAAATATGACCCAGGAGATGATTAACCGCAATGAGGGGCTTACCCAATCCATAGGCAAAGGCTTTGGCATAAGAGAGGCCCACCAGTAAGGCGCCGATTAATCCCGGGCGGTTAGTTACTGCCACCGCAGATAAATCGCCTGCTGCGATACCTGCATCCTGCAATGCCAGTTTGACTACCGCTCCCAGGTTTTCGATATGCCGACGAGAGGCTACTTCGGGAACGACCCCGCCAAACTGGCGGTGAACTTCTATCTGTGAATTAATCACATTAGACAGAATCTGCCGCCCATTGGCTACCACTGCCGCAGAAGTTTCGTCACAGGAAGTCTCTATCCCCAGAATATACTCATCCTTCATGGTTAACTGTTCCTTTCCGGCTTAAGTAAAATACCCCCGCTGGGGATCTCTGGTCCCAGTTTCTTGATCAAAAGAAGCGCATCTTCATTATTGTCAGTATAATAACCGCGGCGGACTCCGGCGGGCAGGAAGCCAAATGATCGGTAAAGATTAATGGCTGCCAGATTGGAAGGGCGTACTTCCAGGTAAATCCGCTCAGCACCTTTCTCTCGTGCCCGGGCGATTAAAGCCTCCATTATCTCTCGTCCCAATCCCTGCCGGCGGGATTCGGGGTCGACAGCAACATTAGTTATATGGGCGTCTTCAAATACACACCAGATGCCAGCGTATCCCTTAATCCGTGCATCGTCCTCAATAACAAAATAACTGGCGAACTTATTCACCAGCTCACCTTCATATGATTGACGTGACCAGGGTGTGGGAAAGGCTATTACCTCAATTCTCATTACCTGATCCAGATCATCTTTTAGCATAGGCCTGAGCAATTTAGCCATCGCTTCCTCCTGACCCGACCTTAAGAACACTGTAATCGGGTTTCAGCTTCCGATAACCGCAAATAGGATGGCCTTACATCCAGGGGATCAATAAACCTTCCCTGTTCAAATAACCTGGCAGCTAGATCAGCCAGTACGCCAGCCCGGGGGCGGGCTTGATAGGCCGGAACCGGCACCAGCATATCTCCCAGTTCCCGTTCCCAAATTTCCTGATAAGGCTGCACACCATCTCCCGTTAAAGCAACCATGGAGTGCCCGGTAGCAGCTGACAGCTCCCTGATTTCACTGCATAAAGCTTCAGGAGCAGCTGCCTTTTCATTACCAATCGGGGTTATCCCGTCTAACCCTCCGCTGTATACCCGGGTATAAACCTCACCTTTTCTGGCATTTAAAACCGGGACCAGCAGAGCGGGTGTTAAAGCCAGCGGAGCAGCAAGCACTTCCAGGGTTGATACTGCAATCAGCGGCAGAGATAAAGCCATCGCCAGTCCCTGGGCGGTGGCCAGTCCTATTCTGAGGCCGGTAAAGGACCCTGGCCCCGCAGTAACCGCCAGCACCTGCAAATCCTGTAAAGTCGTTTCGGTCATTTCCAGCAGCTGATCTACCATAACCATTAAGGTCTGGGCATGACCGGTCCCCTGCTGGTTATAAATTTCACCTTTGATTACCCCGCCGTCAATTAAGGCGGCGCTGGCTACCGGGGTGGCACCATCTATTGCCAAGAGCGGCATCTCATCAACTCCTTAAGCAAGCGACTGGCTTGTTCACCTTCAGCCTGAACGAATACCCGGCGAGCTCCCTCATAGTTATCTTCAGCCAGTTCCAGCCTGATGTTTAAACCCGCCGGTAGAATTTCGGGATGTATTGTTTCCGCCCACTCGACTGCAAATAAGCCTTGTTGACCGATAAGCTCTTTTATACCTAATTGCTCAGCATCA
>JBLNAA010000054.1:0-12280 GCA_050259135.1 Methylocystaceae bacterium
GCAGCCCACTGGCGCCCCAACCGTCATCACCGAACTGACCTTCACACCCACCCCGCCGGCCCAGCCTCCCGCTGGCGACCTGGCCTGCTTTGGCACCAACTCGGGTATCGCCTGCCTGGGCGCGGATGGCTGGCAGACCTTCACCTCCGATAACTCATCCCTGCCGGCCGGCAGCTTTGATGATATCGAAAGCTGCCCCGGTGGGCGCGTGGCGGCGGTCCACTCCACCGGCGTGGCTATCTACGATGGCAAAAGCTGGCAGAACTACACCGGCAAGTCGGGCATGCTGATCGGCGCCAGCGCCGTGGCCTGCGATGCCCAGGGGTTCTGGCTGAGCTATATGCAGGGCGTGGTGCACTATGACGGCAGCCAGTACACCGAATATGACGCCCAAACGATCGACTCTGAGGCCAGCAGCATCTTTGAGGACATCGCCCTGGCGCCCGATGGCACGGTCTGGGCCATCACCAGCAGCACCGTTTCCAAGTTCGATGGCAAAGCCTGGACCACCTACAAACAGGGCCAGGGCTTCAACGAGAGCTTCTACTTCAGCCACATCATCGTGGATGCCAATGGCACACCGTGGGTCTCGCAGCCAAACAATGCTCTTATTCTACATCGCATAGAGGTTTACACAAAATCTGAAACGGTCTCACCGGATTATCCAAACCCAGACCTCTTACCGTTTCCACTCTTAATGTAACTTCGGCGGGGACCTCCACTCCTGACACTCCTATCTCCCCATCACCCATAACCGCATGGACATCACCCAGGGCTAAAAGAGCACCATTCACGTAAACTGGGAAGTAAAGAGTTGCTCCTGCTGCAACCATAGTATTATCCATGTTGCCCCCGTGTGAGCCAGGTGTTCCGCAATTGACTTCTTCATCAGATGGAGCAACTCCGATAACCCCTATCATCGGTTTGATCGGAATGGACAATTTCTCATCAAAAATTACCTGATCATTTTTAATGGGAACCACTTTGGATATCAGGCCCTGCATATGTGCCCCCAGGACACCCTCATTCTCTCCGGTAGCCATGATACCCTGATTGCCCACCGCGATTCTTTCAATATGAACTTTTAAAACCTCACCGCCTTTTGCCCCATCCACATAGATCGGGCCAGTAGCAGGATTAACCCTATCCCAATCCATAGTTTCCAGGGTATCCTCCGGGGTTTGTAGTTGGTTAGCAAAGCAGTCCATCGTGGTAACAGATATTCTATCACCCGAAGACACTCGACAAACTGGCCTGTTATTCCGAGAGAATTTAAATATCACATTTTGGTTACTCAGCGAATGCTCCATCGTTTGCCACAACTCACTTTCTTTATTTAAGATAGCCGAATAAACGCTTGTATTGCCTTGATTGAATGCAAGTCTAAATAGGTAGGCCTTTGCCTCTTGTCAGGAATTTAATCAGCCTGCCTTTAAGCTTGTAAGAAACAACAGTATTTACTTCCCAACCTTGATTGTTGTTTTTAAAACATCCCAGGTCTCTGTGGTTACTAATCCCAGACGCCAGAGAGCTATCCCGTTCAGATTGTACTTTTTAGCAATACCAATTTTAGATTTAATGCTCTCAGGATTCTCACTGGGCAGCGAGATACCAAGGATAATTTTATCCGGTTGTACATTTTGCACAGCTGTCGCTACTGCCGTCATAACTAAGCCTGTCGGTTCGGGCTTGGGGCCATAATCATAAGCCATGACAATAATCCGATCGGCTATGGCGCCGAGAGCCTGGTAATCATAACCCTGATAAGCACTGTTCGGCGGATGCAGGGTCAGGGTCAGGCTCTTTTCCGAGGCTTTTAGTTTGTCTGCCAGCAAACGTACAAACCGGGTATAGTTGTTTTTTACCGCAGTCAATTCACTGCCGTTTTCTTTCCAGCCTAAGCCCTCGATATCAAGATTTACCCCCTGATAGGTCTGTGCTTCACTCGTAATTGCAGCAATTACCTTATTGACTGCCTCTTCATTGGCCATCAAGTTATTAAAAGTCGAGTCCCGGTCAGGCAAATGAATAATCATATCCGCTTTCAGGTTATAGGTTTTAGCCGTGTCCAGGACTTTCTCCCAGCCTTCTGGACGCTGCCAGCCGGTACCGCTGTTGGTTAACAAATTGCCCTCAGCATCAATACTGTACCAGCCTACAGCAATTTCCTTGATTAGATCAGCATGAGTCACCCCTACCTCAGGATAGCTGGCTCCAAACAGGCTTTTCCAGCTGCTCGTTGTGCTGTCACCCAGGGCATAAAAGCCAATCACATTCATGTCCCGGGCTGGTGAACTGATTTTAACCAGGTAATTTTGTTGATCCCAATCCACCATACAGCCCAGGCTTTCGGTAAAAAACCGTAATGGTATCAGGGTTCGGTTATTTATGATACGGGGGGCTACCTCCAGATTGCTGGATACCCCATTTACCAGTGCCACCTGGCTGCCAATCTGTAAAACTATCTCTTTGTCCTGGGATTGAGCTGTAATAGTTTGAGTAGATGCATCCCAATTTACTCCAATATTCAGCGCTTCGGATACCGCCCGGAAAGGAACCAAAGTCCGCCCTTCGTAGATAACGGGAGGCACATCAAAATTCACCGGCAAACCATCGATTAATACTCCAATATCTGGGGGCTGCTGAGCTGCAAAAACCGGCCGAATAAAACATACCGCCAATAAAGCCGTAAGTATTATCAAAGTGATTCGTTTCATAGCTGCCTCCTATGTATTACTGAGGAATCAAAATAACCCCCTCTAATTTACCACTATTCTAGCAATAAGGGGGTTAAAGTTTTATTAAGTATCTGAGCCTTTCCTTAAGAACAGCCTTTCTAACCATTACCTGTCAAATTTGCAGCTCGGGCAATTCCCGGTAATACTCCAGGCTCTCAGGATTGGTCAGAGCCTCGCTGTTAACTACCGGGTCACCATGTAAGATATTACGGACAGCTAACTCTACCTTTTTACCGTTAATAGTGTAGGGGATATCGGCCACTGCCAGGATCTTGGCCGGCACATGGCGCACCGAGGTATTTTCTCTGATCACCTTCCGGATTTTGACCTGCAGGGTATCGGTAAGCTCCATCCCGGCCGCCAGCACTACAAACAGGATTATTCTTTCGTCACCCTGCCACCTCTGCCCAATCACCAGACTGTCTAAAACCTCGGGTATCGTTTCCACCTGGCGATAAATCTCTGCTGTACCAATTCGCACTCCCCCGGGATTGAGAGTTGCATCTGATCGTCCATAAATGATTACCCCGCCGGTATCAGTAATTTCAATAAAATCACCGTGATGCCAAACCTCGGGATAGAAATGAAAATAGGCCTTACGATATTTGCAGCCGTCTGCATCATCCCAAAACTCCACGGGCCGAGAGGGGAAGGGGGCCGTACAAACCAGTTCACCTTTAGTATTGATGACTGAGTTACCCTGGTGGTTATAGACCTCCACCTTCATGCCCAATCCCCGACACTGTAATTCACCGGCATATACCGGCCCAATTGGGTTACCCAGGGCAAAGCAGGATATGATGTCGGTTCCCCCAGAGATCGAAGCTAATTGGACATCAGATTTGATATCCTGGTAAACATAGGCAAAGTTTTCTTTTAGCAGCGGTGAACCGGTGGAAAGAATCGCTCGTAACCGAGAAAGGTTATGGGTAAGCTTGGGCTTTACTCCGGCCTTCTCCAGGGACGCCAGATACCGGGCACTGGTTCCGAAGATAGTGATCCCCAGTTCATCGGCCAGTTCAATCAACGCCTGGGGTTCAGGATAAAATGGTGACCCATCATAGAGTACAACGGCTGCTCCCACCGCCAGGCTGCTGACCAGCCAGTTCCACATCATCCATCCGCAGGTGGTGAAATAAAATATGGTATCATCACGTTTTAAATCGGTATGCAGTATGAGTTCTTTTAAGTGTTGAATCAAGGTACCTCCGGCACCATGTACCATACACTTGGGCTTTCCGGTAGTACCCGATGAATACATGATGTATACCGGATGCTCAAACGGGAATTGCCTAAATTCCAGGGTAGTCTCATTACTCACCGCCCCAATGAAATCCTGATACCAGACTGCATCTGGAGGCAGAGCCTCTGGTATGGGTGCCGGGCCAGCTGCTATCACCATTATCTCAATACTGGGTATCGCCTGGCCAATCTGCTCTATCCGGGTCAAGCAGTCGTAAATCTTACCGTTATATTGGTAACTGGCACTTGCAAACAAAACCCGGGGTTCGATTTGGCCTAAACGGTCTGCTGCTCCTGACCAGCCAAAGTCAGGGGAGCAAGCTGACCATATCGCTCCCAGGCTGGTCACCGCCAGCATGGCTGCCACAGTTTCAATGGTATTCGACATATAGCCCGCCACCCGGTCTCCTGGCTTGATTCCCATTTTTCGCAGGCCCCTGGCCAGGGCCGCCACCTCCTGGTAAAGCTGTGCATAGCTGACTTTTCGCTGTATACCCTGTTCATTGCAGGAGATCAGGGCCGTACGCTCATCCTGAAAACGCAGCAGATTCTGCGCAAAGTTCAGCTCGGCCCCGGGGAACCAGCGGGCATTGATTATGTCGGTTGCATTAGCCACCACTCGATTATAGGGTACCGAATATTGTATTTGACAAAAATACCAGACAGCTGACCAAAATTCCGGATAATGATCAATCGACCACTGGTAAAGATCGGTATAATCGACAGCTGATAACCCGAAGCGCTGGTTAACCCAGCCGATAAACCGGGTCATGTTAGCCTGTTCAATCTGCTCCAGAGAGGGCTGCCACAAGGCTGGTTTGTCCATAACCGTCAGCCCCTTAGGCCTTTAATCCCAGAATTTCACGGGCTTCAGCCGGGGTAGCCGGTGCAAGGTCATATTCCCCCATAATCCTTACCATCTTGGCAACCATTTCACCGTTATTTCTCGCTTTAACCCCTCTCTGCAGATAAAGGTTGTCTTCCATTCCCACCCGGACATGGCTGCCCAGGAATAACCCCATGGTGCAAAGGGGGAACTCCTGCCGCCCGGCCCCAATTACTGACCACTGGTAATTGCCGGCTCCAAACAGCCGGTCAGCCGTTGTATGCAATGACATCAAGTCATAAGGAGTAGCCAGGATACCTCCCAGTACCCCCATTACAAACTGCAAATAAATGGGCGGCTTAATAAATCCTTGCTGCAGCAGATAAGCGCAGTTATACAAATGCCCCACATCATAAACCTCAAACTCGGGTTTGGTACCATTTTCGTTCATAATCGAAGTGATTTGCTTCAGATCAGCAAAGGTATTTTGAAAAATATAACTTTTAGACCATTCCAAAAAAACATTTTCCCAGGGGTATTTAAACTCCTTATATTTTTCTCCCACCGCAAACATACCCCAATTGATGGAACCCAGATTACAGGAGGCCAATTCCGGTTTAAATTTTGGTATTACCGCCGCTCTTTCCTCAACAGTCATTCCGGCACCGCCGCCAGTGGTAATACAAATTACCACTTCCGAGTTATGTTCGCGAATACGATCAATGATTTCCTGGAACAAATCCAGATTAGCTGACGGCATGCCATTCTGGGGATCACGGGCATGAATATGCACCACGGCTGCCCCGGCTGCCGCAGCACCAACCGCATTTTCCGCTATTTCCTGAGGGGTAATCGGCAGATACTCGGACATCGTCGGGATATGAATTGAACCAGTTACCGCACAAGTAACAATACGTTTGTTGGATACCACATTATGCACCTCCTTCAACAGCTCACCCTTATCTCTATCTATAAACTTATATTCCCTGGTCAGCTAATTTTTCCCTTTTTCTAGTGTAGGACGATTTTTCCCCCTATAATCGGCTTCAATCTATATTGATTTTAAAATTGTGCTGGTAAAAAACAAACGTAATGCTGCCTGTACAGAAGAACCTTGCCGGGGCAGGTATTAATAATATATACGAGTGGTCTCATTTGAGATGATCAGTCGGGGAGGTCAAGGGATGGAAATCTCATACCCGGTCAGCAACCGCCGCCGTCAGCAGGTAGTTGGTCTGGATACTATGGTTCCCTTATTAAAAGGCGGAAACCGGCCAGTTATCAACTTTGATAACGCGGCTACAACCCCGCCGTTGAAATCCGTATTGAAAGCAATTAATGATTTTGCCCCCTGGTACGCCTCGGTTAACCGGGGAGATGGACACAAATCGCAGTACACTACTCATTGCTACGAGTCCGCCCGAAAACAGGTGCTTAGTTTTGTCGGCGGTGATTCGGAATCCCAAATTGTGATCTTTGTTAAGAATACTACTGAGGCTATAAATAAACTGGCTTATCGTTTAGCCCTCTGTTCAGACGGGCGGGATACCATAATTTGTACTGGTATGGAGCATCATTCTAACGACCTGCCCTGGCGGGACAAATTCCTGATCGAGTATGTTGAAATCGATCCTGGGGGCGGGCTGAGTCTGGATGACCTGAGGAACAAACTGCGGCAATATCAGGGCAGGGTTCGTCTGGTTACCGTAACTGGTGCTTCTAATGTTACTGGAATTATAAATCCCATCCACGATATCGCCCGTTTAGCCCATGAATATGGTGCAGAAATAATGGTAGACGGCGCCCAGTTGGTTCCGCACCGGCCGGTAGCTATGTTACCGATCGATGACCCAGAACATCTTGATTATCTGGCTTTTTCAAGCCACAAAATGTACGCTCCCTTTGGAACCGGAGTATTGATAGGTAATTGGGAAACTTTTAATTACGGGTGTTCAGAGCTCGTAGGCGGCGGCACCATAGAGACAGTAACCCATGAGATGGTAATATGGGCTTCCCCGCCGGAGCGGGATGAAGCCGGTACCCCTAATGTTATGGGTACGGTAGCCTTAACCGCAGCCATCAGCACTTTAAGCCGATTGGGAATGGATAAGCTGGCTGATGAAGAAATAGAACTGGCCGGATATGCCCGCAAAAAGTTAGGTGCCATTGATGGTATAACTATGTATGGTCATACCTCGCAGGAGGCTGACCGAGTCGGCATCATCTGTTTTAACGTTGAGGGAATGCCGCACTCGTTAGTAGCGACTATTTTAGCCCTGGAATACGGCATCGCAGTACGGAACGGCTGTTTTTGTGCTCAACCTTATGTTCAAACTCTCTTAAATATTGACCGTAAACAACCGCTCGCCGGTAATGGTATGGTACGGGTTAGCCTGGGATTATATAATACTGCCAGTGAGGTAGATGTCCTGGTTTCGGCCTTAAAATCCATCGTAACTGAACGTAATATGTATAAGAAGCGTTACGTACAAAATAATAATGGAGACTGGAAGCCGGTATAAAATTCTTATAACCTATACCAGCCGCCGCTTCCTTCTCCAGAGCCAATAGACAAGCCCCAGCCCCAGAATAACTAATATTAATAAGTCCGCTTCGTGAAAATAAACGCTGATTATCTTCCAATTCTTGCCCAGAAGGTAACCAATATAGGTCAGAACAAAAGCCCAGATTAGAGACCCAGCCAGCGTGTACACGATGAATTTGCCAATATTCATACGGGCAGCCCCGGCAGGTAAAGATATTACCGTCCGAACCATCGGCAGCAGGCGGCCGAAGAAAACAATACCTTCCCCATATTGATTAAATATTTGTTTCAGGCTTTCCCGGCGCTGAACTGAAACAAAAAATAACAGCGGGGATTCCATAAGGTAAAAACCCATATAATAAGATATAATTGAACCGGCCAAACCTCCCATAGTACCTGCCAGAACGGCAGGTAAAAACTTGAATTGACCGGTAGATACCAGATAGCCAGCAAAAGGATGGATAATTTCACTGGGTATCGGTACGTTGCAGCTCTCCACGGCCATAGCCAGAGCTATTCCCCAGTAGCCTAATCGGGTGATTAAACCGGTAACTTTTATCGCAACTGCAGTTAATAAACTCTCTAACAAAATCGTACCTCCGCTTTGAGTGCTGACTTTAAATATCATAAGCTATTAGATGGAAAAAATCATTTATACTCATCTCAGTATATTTGACAAATCATATATATCATGTAAATATAATATAATATTATGTACCCGCAATGGAGGTGTACCCTCATGTCGCTTAGTCATGCAATTTTAGGTCTACTTACTTATGAACCACGCACCGGTTATGATTTAAAAGCTTTCTTTGACAACTCAATCAATTTCTTCTGGCCAGCCCAGCTCAGTCAGATTTACCGTGACCTCGGTACTCTTGAAAGCAAAGGGTGTGTCACCTATCATATTGAACCCCAGGAAGGTCGTCCAGATCGCAAAGTGTACAGCATAACCGATGAAGGCCGCCGGGTTTTTTCCCGCTGGCTGGAGAAATTTCCGCCGGTTCTTTCTTCGGCTTGCCGTGACGAATTTTCAGTGCGTATGTTTTTTGGCTCCCATTTGTCAGACCATGAGCTGGTATTTCAGTTAAATCGTTTTGTTCGGGAAAAGCAGGATGAGTTGGAATCGCTTACCCGAGTCACTCGTATTGTAGAAATGTACTCTTTAAAAAGTCCTCCTGATAAGATTTATTGGCAGATGCTGCTCCGCCGGCAGGAGTTAACCATTAAGGCTTTGATTCAATGGGCAGAAGAAGCTATTCAGCAGTTAGAAAAGAAAAACTGATCCAATCAGGTCATCGGGGATAGTTATATAGTTTGGGGAGGGAGATTTTATGGACCATTATGAGCGTTTACAGCAAATTTTGGATGTTCATCCGGCCGGTGCACCCCCCAGTGTTAATCTGACCAAAATACTGCAGATACTATTCACTCCGGACGAAGCTGCTCTTGCTTGCTGTCTGACTTTTATGCCCCAGCCTCTGAGCCAATTGGCCGGTAAAAGTAGAGTAGACAGCGATGATCTGCAAACACGTTTGGATAAGATGGCGGCCCGGGGAATTATAATATCGAAGGCTCGCGAAGGTAAAGAAACAACCTATGCCCTGTTGCCCACCATACCTGGATTGTTTGAGTTCCCTTTTATGCTGCCGCACCCACCATTCGATGTTAAAGAGCTGGGGCGATTATGGCATGACTACCACACTGAAGCTTTGGGAATGGCCTATGGGTCTTCAGCTACTCCCCACACTCGGGTAGTGCCGGTTCAGGCCTCTATTCCCATGACCTCAGAAATTTTACCCTATGAAGATGTATCCCGCTTAATCGATGATGCCGGCTTTATCGCCCTCGCTCCCTGCGCCTGCCGGACCAGTGTGGGGGCGTGTGACAAGCCCCGGGAGGTCTGTTTTGCCTTTGGCAGTGTTGGTAAATTCCTGGTCGAGCGTGGATTTGCACGTCCGGTAGACAAATCCGAAGCTAAGCAGATCCTAATTATGGCTGAAGACCAAGGGCTGGTTCATTGTACTAACAATACTCAGCAGGACCGCCTGGTAATTTGCAACTGCTGCGGATGCTGCTGTACCCTGCTTCGGGGTATCAATATTCTTCACAACCCGCACGCCATAGCTAACTCCGCCTACATCATTGTCTTTAACCCGGAAGATTGCATCAATTGCGGAGCCTGCCTGGATGACCGCTGTCAGGTATACGCGATTACTGAAAAGGAAACCGGGCTTACTGTCGACTTTGACCGTTGTATCGGCTGTGGTCTTTGCGCTTCGGTCTGTCCTACTGCGGCTTTGCAGCTGACGCCGCGAGCAGATGCTCCATCGGTACCCGCCAACGGGCCGGAATTGATGAATGCTTTATTAACCCAAAAAGGCAAATTAGAGGCTTTTATGAAGCTGCATCAAAAATAAACGGGCATTTGTTGGAAAGGGGAGGTTAAGGCATGAATGATTTTGATGTGGTGGTAATTGGTGCCGGAAACGGTGGCTTGACTGCTGCCGTATCACTGGCAAAAAAGGGGTTAAAGACCCTGCTGCTGGAACGTCACAATGTTCCCGGAGGTTGTGCCACCAGTTTTATGCGCGGACGCTTCGAGTTCGAGGTAGCACTGCACCAGCTCAGCGGCCTGGGCAGTAAGGAAATGCCAGGCCCCTTGCGCAGGTTTCTTGGCAGTCTTGAGGTGGTCGATGATCTGGAATGGGTGGAAATGAAGAACCTGTACCGGATTATCGGTCCGGATAATCTTGATCTGACGCTGGGTGCCAATCGTGCTGCATTTATTAAAACCCTGGAGCAGCGCTTCCCCGCTGAAAGCCAGGGTATTACAGATTTCTTTGACCTGTTGTATAAGTTCTTTTTTGAGGTTATCAACGGATTTTTTATGAAAGACCCGGATTTGGGGCCCGAGAAATACCCGATTTATTTTGAATATGCCCTTAAACCTACCGAAGAAGTGGTGTCTCAGTATATCAGTGACCCATTGCTTAAAACTGCTATTTATCCCTACTGGGCTTATATGGCGGTACCTCCCAGTTCCCTGGCTTTCAGCGATTATGCCGCCCTGATGTTCAGTTATTTAGAGTTTAAGCCCTACCATTTAAAAGGCGGCTCCCAGGCCTTATCCAATGCGCTTCTTAATCGATTCCTGGAACTGGGCGGCGAAGCCCGGTTTAACTGCGGAGCTAAAAAGATTATGGTTGAAGACCGTCAGGTTAAAGGAGTTATTACTGACCACAATGATACCATCCTGACTGACTTTGTTGTTGCCAATGCCTCAACACTGGCAGTCTATACCGAAATGATCGACCGCGAGCAGGTTCCTGACGAGCAGTTTAAAATCCTGGGCGGAAGCCAGGTTGGGGTATCTTCACTTACCCTGTATGTGGGCCTTGATTGTACACCCCAGACGGTCGGTATTCATGAGACCACTAATTTTATCATACCCAGCACCGACATGGATCACCTGTTCAGCCGGGCCCGAATACTTGATGCTTCGACCGATGCTGTTCTGTTAACCTGTTATAATATTTCTGACCCGGACGCATCCCCTCCTGGCACCTCTCAAATCGCTATTGTTGACATTAAATACTTTGAGCCCTGGATGGAGGTAGCCCCGGCTGATTATTACCGGATTAAATATGAGTGCGCCGATCAGCTGCTGAATATGGTTGAAACCCATTTTCCCGGTTTCCGCGAGCATATAGAGGAAATTGAGGTTGCCACTCCGGTCACTCATCATCGGTTCCTTAATACTCCCGGCGGGGCAATCTATGGATTTGAGCAGTTTCCCAAGAATTCTAACCTGGTGGTGCCACCCCAATCACCAATCAAAGGATTATATTTTGCCGGTGCCTGGGCCGGTGACGGCGGTTTCCAGCCCAGTCTTATGTCAGGCGGCAGTGCTGCCCGTTCAGTAATCAAAGCATTTAAGGGGGTGAAATAAATGAGCGGTCGTGATATTAAAAACCAGATTAAGGGATACCAGGAGTTGGTCAGAGAGGCTGAGGTTTGCCGGAAATATGGCCGTGATTATGAGGCGGAAAAGGGGCTCTATGCCCGTTATTTAGATCGTCTTCACCCCCGGCGGCTGCAGCTGAAAGTAAATAAAATTATCGTTGAAACATCCTCCACCAAGACCTTCCGAATGGTGGGAAACGGCACTGCCCTGCCTCCCTTTCAGGCGGGTCAGTACATCAACCTGAATGTAAAAATTGATGGTGTCCGTACCAGCAGAGCCTATAGTATATCTTCCCCCCCCACTCAGACTGCCTATTATGATATCACGGTCCGTCGGATCGCCAACGGATTTGTATCCGACTATCTGCTTGACCAGGTTACAGTTGGTGATTCCTTCGAATCCGGCGGCCCTACGGGGAACTTCTATTATAACCCGCTTTTTCATGGTAATAATCTGGTTTTTATCGCTGGCGGCAGTGGTATTACTCCATTTATGAGCATGATACGGGAGACAGTTGACAGCGGCTCAGCACGTCAGATTACTCTGATTTATGGCTCTAAAACCACTGATGACATTATATTTCATAGTGAGCTGACCGATTATGCTGCCAGCTGTCCTAACTTTGAATATTATCCGGTCATTTCCGAGCCTGAAGATAGTTATCAGGGACTGCGCGGCTTCATCGATGCTGCGCTGCTTAGAATTCTCATACCTGACCCGGAGGTACCGACCTTCTATTTATGTGGTCCGCAGGCACTTTATGAGTTATGCACCAGCGAGCTAATAGAACTGGGTGTTCCTCAGCGCCAGATTCGCAAAGAGGTAACCGGCAGCCCGGCTGATATTACTGCCGTTCCCGGGTGGCCTGATGGTATATTAGCCAGCAGCAGTTTCAATGTGAAAATCTCGGGAGGGCTAATCGCTGATCGGAATATTACCGTTCAAGCTGGAGAACCGCTGAT
>JBLNAA010000055.1:0-12699 GCA_050259135.1 Methylocystaceae bacterium
CATCTCTGGAAGCAGGAACCGGTCATGTTGCCTAACAGCCGCTGCATTTTAACCTTTTTGATCAGGTCAGAAGGACTCTGATGCAGGTTGCAGAAACGGTTGATTTTCTTGCCGCTTAAAGAAGAAGTAGCAGTCATTAAATCTTCGTACTCAGGTAATTCGGCCAGTTTGTAGGTCATGGCACAGCAATTTATGGAAGGCCGAATCAATGGATGATCAACTGGGTTGTCGATAAGTTCACCCATCACATAGATTTTGCGAGGCCGTAGGTCTCTTAAGCTTTGGATATACTGTTCCGCGGTCATCATAGTAAATTCACTCTCCTTACAACTTTACAATTACTGCCGTAAAATCTTTGACAATCTAACCTTTATGCCATGATATTTTAGCAAATATCGTGCCAGTAATTGATGATAAATAGTCAACCTTCGGTTGTATCAGAGAAATCACATAGAACAGGTAATAATATCATGGCTAAAATAATTTAAGTTTTTGATGGGATTTTGCATCGAAAAATACCTGAATATCGACATAGTCAAATTATGACGCAATAATGGCAAATTGATGCATATGCGCATCGATGCAAAAAAGCATCGCATTAAAGGTTGCCTAATTATCAATATTTAGCTCAAACCGAGCTGCCTTTCTTACCACCGTTGATTGATCAATACCTAAAACCTGAGCCACTCGACGGGTTGTCTTAAATTCTTTAAAAGCCTCCGTTAATAAATCTTTTTCCAGATTGTCTACCGCTTTTTTAAGCGGCTGAATTTTTATTTTAGCACTGGATAATCCCCGATAATTTCTAAACTGTGAAGGAAGATTGTCCAGATCAATAACACAGCCCTTGGAGGTTACTAGCAAACGCTCAATTATATTTTCCAGTTCACGTACATTGCCAGGCCAATCATACTCGGTCAAACTGTTGATCACCACTTCACTTATCTCACAGTTTAAAGAATATTTACGATTATATTTGTTAAAAAAATGGTAGGCCAGAGCTGGTATCTCCTCTTTGCGCTGGCGTAAAGGTGGTATGGTCACGGGAACCACATTTAAGCGATAGTAAAGATCCTGCCGGAAGCGCTGCTCTTTCACCATTACTTCCAAATCACGATTAGTAGCGGCGATGATGCGTACATTGACATCAATTGGATGGACCCCGCCAACCCGTACCAGGGATCTTTCCTGCAGAACCCGCAGTAGTTTAACCTGTAAATTCAGCGGCATTTCACTGATTTCATCGAGAAATATACTGCCTTCATCGGCGACCTCGAACAGTCCGGCTTTGCCTTCTTTGCGGGCACCAGAAAATGCACCGCCTTCGTAACCGAAAAGCTCGGATTCTAACAGGCTTTCGGGAATGGCACCGCAGTTAATCTTAATATAAGGGTTTTCCTTTCGCTTGCTGTTTTTATGAATAACATCAGCCACCAGTTCCTTACCCACCCCGGATTCACCGGAGATTAAAACCGTAGAGTCTACTCCAGCCAGACGAATAGCTAAATCATAGACTTCCTGCATTTTGGGCGAGCGGACAACAATATCTGATTTACCATCCAGCTGCAGACGAAGAGCCTGTAGTTCCTGACGGTAATGGTCACTCAGGCTGTGGATCGCTTCCAAACGGCGCTGCAGCTGGTTAAGTTCAGTTATATCACGGACATTGGTTACTACTCGAATAACATTACCACGGATATCAAAGATCGGATTACCGGTAACCAGAATTACTTTGTTACCCTTAACTTCCTGAGTAATGGTGACCGGCTGCCGATCCTGAATAACCTGTAAAGTGACCGAACGGTTGAAGAGCCCTTCCTCCACCAGATCATCCATTGAACGTCCAATTATATCTGATCCGGATATACCAGTAATACGTTCATATGCTTTATTAACTCGAAGTACCAGGCCTTGAGCATCAGTTACAAAGATACCATCAAATGAAGATTCAATAATTGCATTTAGTTCCTCAGATACACTTTTGGTATATTCAAGCTCCTGCGAGATGCTTTCTAATTCTGAAATATCCTGAAAGACTCCAACTGCACCAATAATTTTGTCATCACGACGCATTAAAGTCTGATTGGAAACATAAGTCTTTTCTTGATAAACGACTTTTTGGGCAACTTCAGGTCTACCGCTGGTCAAAACATCTAACAGGGTATTTTCAGGATCTATTGATTTGATTGGCTTGCCCACTAATTGGTTGTAGTTTTTCAGATCAAAAATATCAAGGAATGCTTTGTTGCAGGTTTGGACATTTCCGAGATTATCAATGGATACAACTGGATTATGAAGTGCATTTAACAAGGTATTTAGTTCAGATGAAACCAGGAATAAATTTTCATAATAGGCTGCTGCCAGGTCAGTTCGGGTGATTATTCCGACGACCTTGCTTTTTTCGATCACCGGTAATCTGCCGACTTTAATATTTAACAAACCGGTAATATCATCATTTGGTGACACTGTGATTACCTGTTTTGTCATCACTGCTTCCACAGGTGAGTCGGGATTGATTCCCTGATTAAGAGCACGAATTAAATGATTTTTGGTAATTAACCCTACCAAAAGCTTTCTTTGGTTAATTACGGGAGCACCGTCAATATGGTGTTGTAAGAAATATTCGGCCGCCTGACGTAAGGTAGCAGAAGTGTCAAGAGTGATAACCTGGCGGGTCATAATATCTTTTACCAGCACTTTATTCATCCTTTGCGCTTAATTTATTGCTGCTTGTGAATTAATTTGTCTAGTTCTTAAAATCCCGAATCAGGACACTTAATCAATGCTAACATACTGTTTGGCATTATTCATTGTTAGTATGAACGCTAAAAAACTCGGCAGCTTCCGATTCCTATCGGCTTATCCGGGGACCATATCTTTATGTCATAAATGATATTCCCCGGGGTTGGACCCCTTAACGATTTTGTTGAATTATACCTGCAAGCAGTGAAAATCAACTGCGAATCATGTGATATAATACAAAACATGGAAATAAAATCCAATAACAGAACAGCTGTTGACCGGGGGGTTAAAGATGGCTATTCTTAAATATTTAGAAAAAATGATGTCCCTGATGGCTTTAATAACAATTTTTTTTCTGTCAGGTGTAGGGTTAATCGGATTTCTAATGCAATGGCTGGGCATTAAACAGCTCAGCGTATTTGTCTTGTGGACCATAGTTATCGGTGTACCTCTCTTTAGCTTGATTGGTATTATTTTTACCCGAACCATTATTAAATCTGCTTTGAGATTACAAAATGGTTTAAACGTTCCTCGAGCCCAACGATGGATGTCTACCAGCATGCAGGGCCTGATAACGACGATAATGATGCTCATCTGGTGGCAGCGGGGCTTAGTTACCGGCTGGCAGTTATTATTTTTAGTACCTTTTGCTATGCTGCTGTTTTATGAAACTTCAGGTTGGCTAAGCCTGGTAAGTGCCAAATTGTATCGGCGGCAATATAATTCTGCATTTATCGATGCCAAAAAAATAAGACTGACTCGGCTGATGCTAGACAATCATAAGATCATTAACACAATAGTCGGAGAATATAAATGGCGGGCAGTTTTGGAAAAACAACTCAGAGCTTATCCCTGGATTCAGGAATTGCATTTAATCACTGCCGGAAACCACCTGGGAGTGGTTCAGGGAGGGGAGAGCATAGCCAGTGGATCGATGGGAGAAATTCAGGCGGGTGATCAGATATTGCCGCCCGACCTTCTGCAGATTGGTATCTCGCTGCAGGATCAATCAGGTCACTTAATCGCCATTTTAAAGCTGAATCCCCATACCGCGCACTACAACTACCAAAACCAAATCGATCAATTATTCGCTGCAATTAATTTCCCGCTTTCAGCCAAGATATCAGATGTTATCAACTTGTTTCTTTTATCAGTTGGTGTAATTATGGCGATGATAATCGGCTACACTGACGCGGCTGCGGCTGCCCTGCAGAAGGTATTGTATATATGGTATGGCTTCTTTTTGCTGAGCATTGCGGCTGGCTACCTGATTAAACGAATGATAGACCGGGGAGTAACCACCATCAGTCAGGTATTGGCTGTAATTGAGGGAGGCAATATCGCGGCTGATTTTGAATATGAAGCATCTGATGAACGCCATCTCATCGTTACCGCCTTTAATAATGCCCGGGCTTCCATCGCCAGCACTTTGAGACAAATTGGTGATATTGTTATTTCTAATTCAAATTACACCTCCCGCCTTAGGGAAGAGTCAGTAGGAACTGACGAAAGCATGCATGCAGTGCAGGATGCCACTTATCAAATTTCAGCAGGAATGCAGCAGATTTCAGCTTCATCTCAAGAATTAGGGGCGATTATGAATACCATTCAGCAGGAAGCAAATATGATAGCAGCGTCTGCCCAGGAACAAAAAACCATGCTGAATCAGATTGCTGATCAAACTCATACGGCAGCTACCCGGGAACAGGAAATGCGTACCAACTCAATTAACCTATCAAACAAAACACGGGCTGAACTTGATGAGGCGGTAAAAAACATTCAGATTGTCGATAGAATTTCAGTGATGGCGGCAGAAATTACCGAAATTGCGGCTCAAACCAATCTGCTGTCACTAAATGCAAGTATTGAAGCGGCCCGGGCCGGCGAGGCAGGTAAAGGATTTGCTGTGGTTGCTGAAGAGATAAAACTGCTGGCGGATCACTCCAAGCGGACCGCGCAACAGATACAGATGGTAACCCGTGAGGTAGCGGAAGCGGTCAAAATATTGTCAAGAAACTCGGCAGCAGCCATTAATTATTTGGATACTCAGGTTGTAAATGACTATGACACGATGGGTGAGATCAGCCGTGTTTATACCCAGGGGGTGGAACAGCTTATCCGCTTGGTTAACAATACCGTAGAAAGTTTGGAGACCCTGTCACGTGAATTAACTGATGCCAACGCCGCGCTTCAGGAGAATGTAAGCAATATTAATGACAGTACTAACCAACTGACCGTAATTGCTGAAAGCGTTAACCGAACCAGCGGTTTGATGGAGAATGTGGTTAAAACCACTGTGCTATTGGAGATGACTGGGTGTACTATTAAAGAAAATGTAAATCGCTTTCAGCTATAATTTATATCAACTGGAAAAAAATTATTAATACCCGCCATCAGGTGGGTATTAATAATTCAAAGGGCGACTTTTAAATTAACTGATTAAACCCAGCAGTTTTAAAACGGTATCGGCCATTTCAGTTTTCTGACAAACTGATGAATGGAGAATTGGTTTCTGGTCCAAATTACACAACGGCAAAGGAACAGGCTGGTCAGTAATTTTTGCGAGGGTGTTTATAAGATCAAACTCGTTGCCGGCTTCTGCTATTTGCTCAGATGAAAGCACAGCTCTGGCTACACTGTGGGTAAACTTAAAAGGACTGGCCGTTGAGACAA
Source organism: Methylocystaceae bacterium (assembly GCA_050259135.1). GTDB lineage: Bacteria > Bacillota > Syntrophomonadia > Syntrophomonadales > JBLNAA01 > JBLNAA01. Next base: position 5,416 of record JBLNAA010000055.1, read on the forward strand.
TTACCGTAGGAGTCGTATCTCCGGAAAACTTTCGGTAATTCTGGTATACCTGAAATGCAACTGCCGTATGAGTGTCCAGCAAATATTGCTCCTGATTCCAGACCTCCCGAATAGTCTGCAGGGTCTTGCTATCATCACAAAAATCTGCCTCGAACAGCTGATGAAGCTGCTTAAGGACCGGGGCATCTACCGTATAATATCCCGCCTGATTGAGGTTATGCATCCATCCGCTTACTCGGGTGGTATCATGGTCGGTTAATTCATAAAGCAGGCGTTCCAGGTTAGATGATATCAGGATATCCATCGAAGGCGATATAGTCTGGAAAAAATCACGCTGACGGTTATATTCGCCGGTATGCAGGAAGTCGGTCAGCACATTATTGGAGTTCGAGGCACAAATCAGTTTATGAACCGGAATACCCATGCGGCTGGCATAGTAAGCCGCCAAAATATTGCCAAAGTTACCGGTGGGTACGGTGAAATTTACCGGCATCTGATTATTTATTTGGTCATCGCTCATCAAGTCTACATAGGCCGAAATGTAATAGACAATCTGGGGAAGCAAACGTCCCCAATTGATGGAATTGGCTGAAGACATAGTTAATCCGGCTTCTGCTAATAAACCAATCATTTCTTGATCATTGAATATCTGTTTGACTCCGGTTTGTGCATCATCAAAATTGCCTAACACTCCGACCACAAATACATTGCTGCCTTCCTGAGTCAGCATCTGCTGTTTTTGTACTTCACTTACGCCATCCTGTGGATAAAAGACGATAATTTGGGTGCCATCAACATTCTTAAAGCCCTCCAGTGCTGCTTTCCCAGTATCACCAGAGGTAGCGACCAGGATAACAGTACCCTGGGTTTGTACGGCTTTGGTGACGCTGACCATATGCAGGCGGGGCAGCATTTGCAGAGCCATATCCTTAAAGGCTGAAGTGGGACCATGCCACAGCTCCAAAATATGCACATCTGATGTAAGCTGTTTAAGGGGAGCAACCGCTGGATCGTCAAAGGTATTATGATTATATGCAGCACTTATACAATTCTTAAGTTCCGGCTCAGAAAACTCCGGTAAGAACAGACGCATGATCCGAAAAGCCCGTTCTTGATAATTGGCTTTTTTCAGGCTGATCAATTCAGAAACCGATAATATAGGAAAAAGCTCGGGTACATATAAACCGCCGTCCGGGGCTAACCCCCTCAGGATAGCTTCAGCAGCCAAAACTTGGTCACTTTGTCCACGCGTACTGCGGTAATTCAAAATAATAACCTCCCAAAACCCATTATGCCGGTATGGGCAATATTTTAGCAGAAAGCCTATCCAATGTCCCGATTTTTAGAGAATTCCAAGTAAATGCCAGAAAGGGACGCTGATTATCAATGCCACAATTGAGCCCGCCATGTAGATAACAGATAACGGACTCAAATGCTTTAATTGTACAACATCGCCGCCTGATGCATAGTGGGCAGTGTACAGAACAGCATTTTGATAAGGTACAATCCAGGGGTTTACCGAACAATAGACAATCGCTCCCACCACCCAGGGATTTATACCAGCCTTACTGGCGAGAGGGATAAGAAAAACCATAAATATGCTAATGTAGGCCATTTCCGAGACAATTATCATACGAACCAGATAGGTTATTATGGCCAATACGATTATAAATATATATATATTGCTGCTAAACCGGCTAATCATCGGAGAAAAGATTGACAGCAGCCAGGAGTTAATACCCAATTGCTCAAAAACCAGGCTTAAATTAAGAATAGCGCCAATAAAAACCAGGGAATCCCATGGTATAGCTGCCCTAAAACCTTCCCGCGGCAAAACATCCAAACCGATGAGAAGACCTATGCTGAGCAGCGCTACCATGGTGGATGATAAATGATGCCAGGGTTCAGTAGCCCACAATAAAAAAGTGATGATCATGATTATCATAGTAATTTTTTCAGTATGACTGAGTGATCCTAAATTGGCTTCGGTCGGTTTTATCTGCTGTGGTTGATGTTCTGCCGGATAAAGCCATAAAATGCCCCAATAAGTAATCAAGGTTAATAATATACCCCAGGGAATCATGCATAAAAACCAGTAAGCTAAACCGAATTGCTGCTGAGTTGAATTGGGTAAAAACCCTTGGATTAGATAGCCATTAACCGACGCACTCAAAAAAACAGGCCCCATGTTGCATACCCCGCGGTACATAGCCGAAAAGATACCGGTAGCCCCTGGTCCTTGTTTTTGATAACCCATGGCATTGCTCATCGCAGTAGACAGGGGAGCCAGCATGGCTACCTTGGCATTCATGCTGGGAACAAAGGGAGCGGTGATAATGCCTACACCGAGTAAACCTGCTACTTGACCGCGATAACTGGCCGGGAATAAGCGTATGATGGCCAGAGCCATCCTGGTCAACAGCCCGCTTTTAGCGATTGCTGCCCCCAATCCCAATGAGCTTAACAAAAGCCACCAGGTCGAACTTGAAAAAGAGTTAAACGCGGTGGGAAATGGAACCAACTGAAACAGGACAAAGAATGTACACATAAACAGGGCGGTTACGTATTCAGGAACTACCTCGAAAACCCACCAAATTATAGCCCAAGTTACTATACCCAAAGCCTTCATCGACGCTATTGACAAATGGGAAGGTGGGGGAGCATACGCAATTAAGAGGCCGATTACAATACCCGCCAGAGCTTTAATTATCCATATATATTTTGATGAGCGTGCAGTAATAGACAAAAATACAACTCCTGTCCAAGGTGTATATGTTCCTATATTACTGCTAATAGATTATTTTGGGGTGTATACTTGACGGGAAAAATGGATAAAGGAACCCTGCTTATCAGCAGGGTTCCTTTATATCAAGCAGCCAGATGGGGCAGGTCCATTTGATAACTTTTAGAATTGGGAGTCGACTGAGGCAAGCCAGAAGGCTTATTGGTTTCTGCTTTCAGTGGTCGGGTGAACTGTAAATTTACCAGGTATTTATGTGCGCTGACGGCACTTTTATAGATAACGGCTGTGAACAGTAAAAACAGACCTGAGATCAGCAGAGAGCCTACTGCAATCGAAACCATTTTAACAATCGCCATCAGCATAAAAAACCAGGGACCTAGTGATATGTTATTGTTAAAAGTCGGATTCATCAAAAAGTCCAACAAGATATGCCGCCCCCTTAAATGCAAATAATTTAGCTAAGAAAATCATACCGAACATATGTTCGGTTGTCTAGAGAGAATTACTTATTTCAATAATTTTTTTATTTAAAAGGTGACTGTATCAAGTTGCCGGGAAAAAATTAATACCTGAGATTTAAAATAAAATTATTTTTGATGAAGGCAGGGAAGCAGCTGGTTCGTCAATAATACAGAGATACATCAATTGAGGTGGGGTGATAACCATTGCGGCGAGTTGGTTCAATAACCTCAGGGATCGGATTGATAGTTTTGGGTATATGTTTAATAGTCCCGATGATATGGCCATCCGTCAATATAACCAGCAATCCTTTAAGCTGGTGGCCCTTGTTACTGATTGGTACCGGGGCGGAAATAATTATCCATTACTACCGAACGGGGGGACAGCGGGTACAATTAGACCCAGTACTAATTCTGTTTTTATTAGGAATATGGTTGAACAGTGTTTATCAAAAGCTGCATTTTCCAAGTCACTTTTAAAAATGCATACCGATAACACCGAGTTAAGCTGGGATGAGCTATGTCTGAAGCAGACAGAAATATCACCGGGCGGAGAAATCAATGACAATGAATTAATAGTTAGAATCAATGGTGGAAATCATGAACTTTTTGCGGAGATTGTCAAGCGTTATCAAAAAAGGGTTGCGGCTTTAATCTACAGTTTGATTCAGGTACCAGATGATGTCGATGATATGGCACAGGATGTTTTTATTACCGTATACCGCCATTTAGAACAATTCGAATTCCGCAGCTCTTTCAGCACCTGGATTTACCGGATAGCCATAAACAAGTGCCGCGATTGGCAGCGGAAACAATACCGATATAAGTATTGGTTTAAAGGCTGGGATGACAACCTGGAATACACTGCGGTCACCCAGGAAAGCACTGAAGATCGCGTGACCGTCAGGCAGCAAATTAATCAGCTGGATGAAAAGTATCGGATAGTAATTGTCCTTTATTACTTTCAAGGGATGAAATGCCAGGAGATCGCTTCTATATTGAAGGTATCTAATAAAACGGTAGAGACCAGGTTATTTCGAGCGCGAAAATTGCTGGCTGACCGGTTAAGGGAGGTGTGATAATGGCAGATATCAATGATAGTTTTGACATCAGGTTGCGAGCAGCTGCCCCCGAATTTTTCCTGCAGCCGAATTTTACACAGCGGGTAATGATGAAAACTGTTTACCAGCCATCAGTCAAACCGGAAAGACAGCACAATCATCAGCTTCGTCTGGCAGGAGTGAGTATGATATTGGCTGGATTGCTGATCATGGCTGCCGAGGTTATGCCAGTAAACCAGGACATTAAGAGCATAAAAACCACTTTGGAGATGACAGCCGACCAGATGTCGGTGCCAAATTTACTATGGCTTAACTTTAAGCCAGCCCAATTTCAAACCGGGGGGGAGATCAAATGAAAAACAGCTATAATCGATTTTTTCTCTTCTTCTCTGCACTGATACCAGGGGCAGGGTATATGTATCTTGGCTTAATGCGCCGGGGGGCGGAAGCAATGATCATGTTCGCGGCAGGAATAGCAATACCAGCCTGGATTGGGATGCCGGCACTGGCGACTATTATAGCCATACCTTTATGGTTTTATTGTTTTTTTGATTCTTTCTATCAGCGTGCCAATCTGGAGACCGGATTGGAAATTGCAGATCGTGGTTTAATCGATCTGCAGACCTGGTTTGCAGATAATTATCACCTGGTTGGCATTTGTTTAATTGGCTTAGGAGTTCTGGCGCTGGTGAACTCAATCGGTCAGGAATTAATTTATTCAGCCAATGTAATTGTTAAAGAAATCACCCGCCATCTCAGAGGTTATTTGCCGCCTTTATTACTTATAATTGCCGGAATTTACCTGCTGCGCAGGAATCACCGCCAAACCCCGGACACGATTAATAGTAAAGAAGATGTCTTCCCATCAGAGGCAAGGTCAGTAAACGGTGTGAATGTGGATGAACCACCAACGAACGAACCTACACCCCCTGCTAAATCAGAAGATTCTGATAATCTCCTGGTTTAATTAGGCCTAAAAACCGGTATTTAATAGGACCTTTTACTTATATCACCCCGGTAATAGCTATAATAGTATGATATTAGAGCTAAGAAAACTGGATATTACGCGTTAAAGGCAAAGCCGCCGAAAGACGGTGACGCAAAGCTAAAGGGGCTAAAGCTATTAAAAGTTATGCCTGCCAGCTGTCGTGAAGTGAAGTTATCCCGGGCACGATTGCTGGCAGCAGCAATTGTGCCATTTATTTAGCTTCTTAGGGAGGGATTGGAATGAGCTTGGTGCGCGAGTTATGCCCTATATGTAATCGCTACAAATTAATTGAAAGCAATGGATTATGCAGTCAATGCAATAAAGAAGCTATGCTAGTTACCAATCGTTTAGAGAGGGCTTATGAGGACAATAACTATCGTTACCAGCTGGTGGAGAGAGTAATAGATCGGATGCATCTTGATCGTTACCTGGCTATTTATGTGATATCGGCTAACCTATGCAATACTCCCCAGTGGCGTGAACAGTTGGCGGCCCGCGTTTGCCCCATTTGTGAAGAAAACCCGGCAACCCATGACAGCCGATATTGTCCTTTTTGTCAGGCATACTTGAAGGCTGAATGTATGCGGGCAATATCAGATTTAGTTCCCCGTTGCTCGCCGAAGGCTATTCTTAACGTAGAAATGATAACCTCAGTAAAATGGCGTTCTACAGTCTAAAGCGGCAAAACAAAACCCGGTAATGACTGCGAAGGCAGGATCAATAACCGGGAGGAGAATTACTAAATATGTCAATGATATTAATGGTGTTTAATAGTATTTCTTGCTTTGCATGATTTCCTGCACATGCATCAAAGTCTCGCCAAACCGCTGAAAGTGAACCACTTCTCTTTCCCGCAGCCAGCGCAAGGTTTCAGTTGCTCCCGGATCGTCGGAAAGGTTGATCAGGTATTCGTAAGTGGAGCGGGCCTTTTGCTCGGCAGCCATGTCTTCGTGTAAGTCAGTTATAGGGTCTCCCTTGGATTGGATATAGGAGGCTGTCCAAGGAATGCCATCACCATTGACGAAAAACACACCTTTATCGTGATCAGCATAATAACCTTCAAGACCTGCATCTTTTATCTGCTGAATGCTAGCGTCTTTAATCAGGTTGTGCACCAGCATCGCCACTATTTCCATATGCGCCATTTCCTCGGTGCCAATATCAGTGAGTATAGCTTTCCCCCTTGCAGTAGGCATGGAGTATCGCTGAGTTAAATAACGCAAGGAAGCTCCTAGTTCCCCATCTGGTCCACCATATTGAGTGATGATTACCTTGGCTAATCGAGGGTTGGTTCCAGTCACTTTGGCGGGATATTCGAGCTTCTTCTCATAAATCCACACTTTTGTTTGTCCTCCTTAATCTGGATTAACTTTGAGCAAAATTGATTTCCCAGGGCCAGGGCTCCTCAATCCATTCAAAGGTGCTGTTAGTGGCATACGGGCTCATGGCCGTCAGTGGGCCAAAATCCTTTTCGTACTTAGCACGGACTACAGCAGATTGCTTAAGAGCAGCATTATAATCTGCCATTGCCTGACGGTCATCCGGGTGGGTATCAAGAAAGAGATTTAACTCAATCAGTGTAAAATCCCAGGCCATTACTTCTTCAAGCAGTTTTTTACGATCGCTTCTCAATGACCATTCCCCCCTCGGTAAGTTCTGGTAATTCCAGTTTCCCGCTGCTGCTTGCCGGCAGAATTATATGGACTGTATAAATCAGCAAAAATTGTCCCTTTGGCTAACCCTTCCTGAGGGGATAAGGGTTTGCTGTAGGGCTGGATACGTACATAAGCACGAGCCAACTGCATTTCATCAGTTTTCAAGACAAAACCCCCAAAAATTAATGTTGATTTATAGTATAAAAATGGGTCTGAAACGGTCACCTTTTACCAGTACAAATAGGCCCAAATAGATACAGAGTAGGCACAGGTAAATAATGGGGTAATAATGAGCGCTTTAGCGCTTGGCGCCAAAATGCGGGCGCTTAGCGCCTACCTCGCGCATTTTGTGTGCATCGCGCCGCGAGCTTTTATATAT
>JBLNAA010000056.1:0-6283 GCA_050259135.1 Methylocystaceae bacterium
TGTTCAGCCAGCCGGCGGGGAATATCAACAGTCACGCCCGTATAATAAGATCCGTCTGCACAGCCAACCAGGTAGACAAACCAAACATCAGTCACCAATTCACCCCACCTTGTTGATACAAATCTATTGTAATACCTGGGCTTAATTAAAAGAGTAAAAAATATAACCTGAAGATAATTAGTAACCGCAAAAGATATTGACAGCAGACCAGAGGGAGGATAATGATAAGTTAGACCTGAGAGTCGAATATAAAACTGGCAAGTATAAACAGCTGAATTCTCAGGGTAAGGGATGTTTTAGCGGGGAGGAAAGGTTTTGAACCTAGCAGCGGGTATAAATGGCGATAACGGAATGCCGGCAGCCCCTAAAGGAAAGCGGGGGATGCTGATACTTGGAGTATTGGTGATAGCTGCCCTGGTAGGAGGGGGAATTTGGTGGTACAGCCTCCGCTTGGCAATTACTACTGACAACGCCAAGGTAACTGGAGATATCGTGGACATCAGTGCCCGAACCTCGGGATTGCTGATGCAGATTTTGGTACCAGAAGGTGAAGAGGTAAAGACCGGTCAGGTTTTGGCCAGACTGGACGACAATCAGGCTAAAATCAATTTGCTGCAAGCTGAAGCAGCATTGGAAATTGCCCGTGCTAATACCAGCAAACTTCCTGCTGACCTGACATCAGCCCAGGCTGCAGTAACAAAAGCCAAAGAAGCTGCGATATCGAATGAAGCCCAGGCCAAATCAGCAGCGATTACCGCCGAAGATGCCGGGAGGCAGCTGAGCAAGATGCAGACACTGTTTAATCAGGGGGCATTAGCCCAGGAAAGTCTGGATCAAGCCAGAACCCGATATGAAACCGCCCTGGCTAATGCTGAGGCCTTAAAGGCCGCTGCCGCCTCAGCCCAAGCAGCGGTAACCGACGCCCAAGCTAAAATGGATACCCTGGGCCAGACCGGATCGGCTTCCTATAATGCTCAATATAAACAGGCCCAGGCGGTTTTCGAGAATGCACAATTGGCTCTGGATAATACGGTAATAAAAGCTCAAATTGACGGCACGGTAGTGCGAATCCCGGTGCAGGCAGGCGAAAACATAAACGACGGGCACTCTTTGATAACGGTAGCTAACCTGAAGCAGGTGTGGGTGACTGCCAACATTCAGGAGAAGCAGGTTGGAAGGGTTAAGAAAGGACAGCTGGTTGATGTGCGTATTGATGCGTATCCCGGTCAGGTATTCAGCGGACGGGTAAAAGAGATTGGTGAAGCAACCCAGTCAACTTTTGCCCTGATACCGACCGAAAATACTGCCGGAAACTTTACCAAGGTTTCGCAACGAATTCCTATTAAGATAGGAGTAGAGGCCAGAGGGTTCATTTTTAAACCTGGCATGTCAAGCGTAGTAAAAATTCATACCCGCTAACCATATAAAAGTTAAGGTGCTGCTCATAAACTACGGAGCAGCACTTTTTGCTTGGAAGATTTTATGAAACAGCAATAAACACATTTATGAAATTATGGAAATATAGTACCATAAAATATAATAGTAGTTACTTCTCGCGGACTGGAGGTAGGCGGTTATGGCAGACAAGGAGCAGCAAGGCGGCAAGAGCTGGTGGCCGTTAGGAAAAAAAGCTGACCGTGACGGGATGCCGATTGACATCTCCGCCATACCACATCTGGAATGGAATGATATTAACAATCTGATTATGAATACCGATAAGCTTATTAAGCAGGTTGGTGAGGGGTTGCGGTTGTACTGTCGTAAAACCGTAGAGTACTTTCCGGATAACAGCATAATAGAGACCGTTAAAGAATTGGACTCTTCACAGATTGTACGTACCGAATATAACCTTAACCGTACCGTGAAAAACCGTCAGGTTTACAATGAAACATCACCTATTCCGCCGGTGGGGGGGCATCCTCATCATATTGAAAAGCATGAAGAGTATATGAGTCCGGATGGCAGTGAAAAACGATCTATTATTAATGTCTATAGTTCAGGTAAAGGTACTGCCTATAATATGGCGGGCGGTTATACGGGCAAATCAGCACGTTTCGGTGACGGCAGCAAGGTTCAGATGTGGTATGACGACGAGAATCGTCTGTTTGAGATCAGGTATCTTGACAGCAGGGCTCAGTACCATAATGATCAGGAACCTGCCCATTTGAAGATTGATCATGACCGCGAGCAGGTACGGGTATTTTATTATCAGCATGGAGTACTTCACAACGAGATAGGGCCTGCCATCCAAGAATTCAGCCAGCAGCAGCTGGCAATCCGGGAATTTTATCTACAAGGGGAGAAATATTCATCAGCCAATGAGTGGTATTTGGAAACAAGTAAGGCCGGAAAATAAAATCCGTACGGAAAAACGATAAGCAGGCCAGCTAATTAATGGCCTGCTTTTGTTTATTCAGTAATGGGTATGGATAAAATCTAGGTAACAATTGTTAGAGCAATATCCTGCTTAAGGTTATACCAATTGTATGGATTCTGTCAAACGGCGAATGAAGCACATTTTTGTTAAATGGTAGTAAATATTAAAGTTAGTGTCGACTCTTATTCAATTTGGGCATAGATGGCTAATTCTACGTCTATTGAATATTACCAAACAGACCATTATAATTGATTTGTGCAATCGGGCCTCCTTTAGGGAGGCTCAAACGTTACAAAATAAACTATTTTGTTATAAGGATGTGAACGGTTAAATGGAGGGTGTGAAACAGAAATTGGTGAAGGCATCACTGTTGAGTCTGCCGGCAGTTTTATTTTCACCAGCGATGGCGTTGGCCAGCGAAGCTAACCTGAAGATCCCCGTTCTGGCTGCCAGCCAGGCACAGATGCTGTATTATGGGATGATAGTCTGTATCCTGGGGATGCTGTTCGGGTTTTATCAGTTTACCAAGGTTAAAAAGATAACAGCACATCAATCTATGCTCGATGTAGCCAACACCATTTATGAGACTTGTAAGACCTATCTGATCCAGCAAGGTAAATTCCTGTTAATCCTGTTTGCCTTTATCGGCTTTTGTATAGCCTTCTATTTCGGTTTCCTGCAGGGTACTTCCATCGGCGGCGTACTGCTGATCCTGGGATGGACGGTTATCGGTATTCTCGGTTCCTACAGCGTGGCCTGGTACGGAATTCGTATGAATACTCTGGCTAACAGCCGTACCGCTTTTACGGCTCTGGAGAAAAAGCCTGTAAAGGTACTTAACATAGCCCTGGATGCCGGTATGAGTATCGGCGTACTGTTAGTCTGTGTTGAGCTGATCATGATGCTCATTATTTTATTGCTGGTACCGCGCGAATTAGCAGGTGCCAGCTTTATCGGCTTTGCCGTCGGGGAATCACTGGGCGCCAGTGCGCTGCGTATTGCTGGCGGTATCTTTACCAAGATCGCTGATATCGGTTCCGACTTAATGAAGATCGTCTTTGGTATCAAAGAAGATGATCCCCGTAACCCTGGTGTTATCGCTGACTGTACGGGTGATAATGCTGGTGACAGCGTTGGACCGACTGCTGATGGTTTCGAAACCTATGGTGTTACCGGTGTAGCACTGGTAACCTTCATTGTTTTGGCAGTGGGCAAGGTAGCAGGTATCAGCGGAGACATGGCTCTGGCCCTGCAGACTACCATGCTGACCTGGATCTTTGTCATGCGTGTTCTGATGATCATAACCTCGGTTGCGGCTTTCTATATCAACCGGACGTTTACTCAGGCCAAGTTCAAAGATGTTGAAGAAATGGATTTCGAGCAACCCCTGACCAGCCTGGTCTGGATTACATCAATCCTTTCCATCGTTGTAACTTTTGCAGTAAGTTATTACATGTTAGGTCCGGGAACTGCTTTTGCTTCTTTAAAACCGGGTATGGAAAACCTCTGGTTTGTTCTGGCTGTAATTATCAGCTGCGGAACCCTGGGTGCAGCCATTATTCCGGAATTCACCAAGATATTTACCAGCCCGAAATCAGGGCATGTTGCCGAAGTTGTTAAGGCTTCCCGTGAAGGCGGCCCTTCACTGAATATCCTGTCTGGTTTGGTAGCCGGTAACTTCAGCGGCTTTTGGATCGGCATGGTTTTCATGGCTCTGATGTTTGGTGCATATTTCGCAAGTGGTTTCGGTCTGGCTGAAATCATGATCTATCCTTCTATCTTTGCCTTTGGTCTGGTGGCCTTTGGAATGCTGGGCATGGGACCGGTTACCATTGCCGTTGATAGTTATGGTCCGGTTACCGACAATGCACAATCGATATATGAGCTTTCCTTAATTGAAACTATTCCTAATGTAGACAAACAGATCGAGAAGGATTTTGGCTTTAAACCTGACTTTGACAAAGCCAAATATTACCTCGAAGCTAATGATGGCGCGGGCAATACCTTTAAAGCTACTGCCAAACCGGTTCTGATCGGTACTGCTGTTGTAGGTGCCACCACCATGATTTTCTCACTGATTTTGGTTATTGAAAGTGTGCTGAAGGTTAAACCGGAAAGCATTCTGACTTTGCTCAACCCGTACACCATCCTGGGCTTCCTCTGCGGTGGTGCCGTGGTCTACTGGTTCACCGGAGCTTCCACCCAGGCAGTTACCACCGGTGCCTACCGGGCAGTAGAGTATATCAAACGCAATATCAAGCTGGACGAAAATGCCAGCCAAAAAGCTAATATTGAGAACTCCAAGGAAGTTGTTAAGATCTGTACCCAGTATGCGCAAAAGGGTATGTTCAATATCTTTATCGCAATCTTCTCCTTTGCCATGGCCTTTGCTTGTCTCTCTTCCCCGGTCAGCGGAAATGCAGCAGTATCCTTGTTCGTTTCCTATCTGATTTCGATCGCGGTATTCGGTCTCTTCCAGGCAGTATTCATGGCCAATGCCGGCGGATGCTGGGATAACGGCAAGAAAGTGGTTGAAGTTGATCTGCAGGAAAAGGGTACCCCCCTGCATGATGCCACAGTTGTTGGTGACACCGTCGGTGATCCGTTCAAAGATACTTCTTCAGTAGCTTTGAATCCGATCATTAAATTCACCACCCTGTTTGGGTTACTGGCTATGGAAATCGCCATCTCCGAAGCCTTCAGAGCTGTAGCTCCTTACGTTGGTGTTGTATTCCTCGTAATCGCCCTTTACTTCGTATGGCGCTCCTTCTACGGTATGCGTATTGATCAGTAATAACTGATTGTAACCAAAGTCCCCACAGCTTAGGTTGTGGGGACTTTTTTATTTATATTGTTCACAAAATATTTACCTCTTCATATCATGTTAGTGGCAAAGGCGCCGCAGAGTTATTCTGCTGCGCCTTTTTTCTGTCATTACATCAATTGAAGAGGTGGATACATTATGTGCGGATTTGCTGGCTGGGTAAGTATGGATCGGCCTTTGCCTCCAGATAGGGAAGAAACAATTAAAACCATGACCCGCTTGATGCTGCACCGGGGGCCGGATGCTGAAGGCTATTGGGTTACCTCCCAGGCAGCTCTGGGTCATCGGCGGCTGGTAGTGGTCGACCCCAGCGGGGGAGAACAGCCCATGATCAGAGAGCGTAATGGATCAAATTTTGTGCTGATCTATAACGGTGAGCTTTATAATACTGCAGATTTGAGAAAACAATTGACTGACCGGGGATATCATTTTCTGACCCGAAATTCGGATACCGAGGCTCTGCTCTATTCTTACCTGGAGTGGGGAACTGACTGCACCCGCTATCTCAATGGGATTTTCGCCTTTGCAATCTGGGATGAGGGCAATCAACGGCTGTTTATGGCTCGTGACCGCCTGGGGGTCAAACCACTGTTTTATCACCACCAAAGCGGGGAGATGCAATTTGGTTCTGAAATAAAAGCCTTACTGGCTCATCCCCATATCAGTCGGCAGATTGGGAGGGAGGGCCTGGCAGATATTATGGTTCTGGGACCAGCGCGCTCACCTGGGCGCACACCGTTTAAGGACATATCGGAACTGAAACCCGGCTGCCAGTTGGTGTTTGACCATCAGGGAATTAAGATCTCTCGTTACTGGCATTTAACCAGTCATTCCCACGAGGACAACCCGGCCCAAACCGTAAATCGGGTGCGAGAGCTTTTGATTGATGCGGTGAGACGGCAATTGGTTTCAGATGTTCCCCTTTGTACACTGCTTTCCGGCGGTCTGGATTCCAGTGCTATTACTGCCATTGCCGCAGCACATCTGGATTACAATCTTGACACCTATTCGGTTGATTATATTGACAGCGAGCAGTATTTTCAGCCCAACGGCTATGAAACCAATGTAGACCGTCCCTGGGT
>JBLNAA010000057.1:0-3172 GCA_050259135.1 Methylocystaceae bacterium
GCACACAGGTCAACAAAATCTCCCTGGCGATAAAGGCTGATGATCGCATCTTCCGGCAAATCCTGAATCAAAATTACCTTATAGGGTTCATTCTGTTCGGTGAAAAGCTGGATGGCTTCATCGCGTGATAATTCTTCCCGCACAATCGGATAATCCGCTTTAGCAATGGCGGCCATCTCTTTTTCCAGGGCTGGAAAGTCGTCTTCCGAGAACCGATGTTCCAGGTCAATATCATAATAGTACCCCTTATCAATAAAGGGGCCAATCGCCAGACTTGCCTCCGGATAAAGTCTTTTAATGGCATGTGCCAGTAGGTGGGCGGAGCTGTGGCGGTAAACATCCAGGCTCTCCGGGTCATCACTGGTCAGGATTTCTATCGCATATTCTCCAGTACTTAACTTATGATCGAGGTCATAAAGCTTGCCATCAACTTTGGCAACCAGAGCATTTTTGCCCAATTTCTTGCTTATGTCACCAGCTACCTCACGCAGGCTGATATTATCTGCGAATTCACGGCTGGATCCGTCTTTTAATACTACCTTAACCATGCCAGTTTCCCTCCATCACCTTATTTATATCCCAACAAACAGAATTATCACATCCTGCAATAAACCTATCAAAAGTCCCAGTACCCCGCCCATAATTTCTATAAAACGCAGTTCCCGGGAGGATACCTGGAGTACCAGTTGTTCCGCATCAGCTACATCATACTGATTGAGTTTCTCTTCAATTATGCGGCCTACTTTGACCTCATTCTGAAGATGGTCACGGCCATTATCAATGGCAGCCTGCACGATATTGGGAGCTTCCCGGCGCAGGACTATCTCGACCAATTCACCCAGTTTGCCGGTTACCCCATTCGGGACAAAACGGGGCATAATTTCATCAAGCCGCTGCTTGACCAGATTTACTACGGTACCTACTAATAAGTCCTGCATTTCCGGCGTATTCACCTGATCTAACAGATCAGAAACCGAAAACAATTCGCGTTCCACCACTTCCCCGACGGTGCGGGCCAGATCAGCCTGGCGCTGGGGCAAGACGCCTTGTATTTTCCAGAATAATATGCGCCGGGGCTGCCGGGGGCGGAACAACATCTTTACTGCCACCACATTCGTAACATAACCGATTACAGCACTGATCAGCGGAATAAGCAGTAACTTTAACCACATCTAATTCTCATCCCCAAATCATAATTTAAAGCAGTCGGATTAACAACAAATTACTTCAAATTATGCGTAACTTCATTGAATATAGCAAATATTGCAGGTCGTAGCAACCGAAGCGATTATGGGTGAGGTAAAAATTAAATGCTTAAGGAGCAGCAAAAATGCCCCGCTGACTGCGGGGCATTCTGGAAAGAACACTATTTCTGTTTTATCAAGATCTTGCTGCAGGTTTCGCATCCGGTGCATATAACAATCCGTCCGGCAAAAACCTGGAATAATAATGAGAGATATTCGTCAGAGAGAACCCTTTCCGAACGTCGGTGAACCACCAGGCGCCGGGGTGCTATGCTGATTAGAATACTGATTAAAACATCATCCAGGGTAATTTCATCGGCAGCCAGGTCATCCCAATAGTACTCTATAAAATCTTCTTCGATCTCCCGGCCTTCCTGGTCCCAGATGCGAAATGACCCATCCGGGCTGAGCATTACATTGACTTCATTCTTTTTCGGTAATTCCGAGTCAACAAAGTATTTTAGCAGATTTACAAATTCCTGGTATTCCTTTTCATTCTTGATTTCCTCGGAAGCTAATTCCAGTGCCAATCTTATTTCCTTGAAATAGTCACCTAAGCAGAAATTAATGAAGCCCTCAAGATTAATCGTGTTGTTGCCCTGATTATATAAATAAGCAAACACCTTATCGGTTATTCGATTTCGTCGTCCCAGTCGGAGCAAAAGCTGTATCTCGCTTTCACTGTCTTTTTGCAGAAAGTCCCTAGCCTTATTCAGCAGTCTTTCCTGCTCTTCCAAAGGTCGTTTCTTAAATCTGCGTAAAATCTCGCGTTGAATAAGCTCGGTTTCCCACTGGGCAATAATCACTTCAGACAGATTCTCCGCTAGATGGTACTTAAAAATATAATCCACATCATCATCCCGAAATAAGGCCAAACTACCTTCTCCCGTCAGACTTACCTTTATCCGGTGCACCTTTTGTACGTTGTGGGTACTCACACTGGTGGCAAATCCACGTTCCTTAAGCCATTGCAAGCCATATTGCACCGACTCGAGAAACAGGTCAGGGCTTCGGGTCATAACGATTGTTACTTCTCTTTTCACCGTATCGCCCCCCTGGAATTGTTAATCTATTATATGTGGGGGTCAAATTTAGTATACAGTTCGGATACTGGCAAAAAGAGTGAAGCAATGGCAAGTCTTCCAGGGAAGTTAATTTTCGCCCTGGCTGTACCATCCGAATAAGATTAATGGTTAAAACTGCATTGGCCATGATGTCATATATTACTGAAGTTCACCAAAAAACATTTAAAATTTGATCAAAGGTCTGGCTGGTTGAAATTGGGGCTGATGTTATTATTTAATCAACTAATTATTAATTAGATTTTGTCCCTTTAAAACCGCTATTATAAATTGGTTAAAGCCGGCAATTAAAACCCTGGCTATTCATTACAATTACCGGCAGCTGCAAACAAAAGTTATTCATCAGAGCAATAAAGTAGTCTGAGGCCATTGAGGGTTACCAGGAGCGAACTTCCCATATCCGCTGCCACTGCCAGCCACATAGTCAGCCATCCAGGTACTACCAACAAGAAAATTGCAAATTTGATAAGGACAGCCAAAGTGATATTTTGCTTAATAATCCTGACTGTACGTCTTCCTAGACCGATGACCCGCGGCAGTCGGGATAAATCATCCGCCATCAGGGTAATATCTGCGGTCTCGAGAGCGGCATCGGTACCAGCCACTCCCATGGCAATCCCTACGGTCGCCTGGGCCAACGCCGGAGCATCATTTACCCCATCGCCAACCATGGCAATACGCTTACCATTTAGTATCCCGTTATTTATAAGCACGGATTTGTCCTCAGGTAATAGCCCGGGCCAAAACTGGTCCACCTCGATAGTTGATGCCACCTTAGCCGCCGCATTGATGTTGTCTCCCGTCAGCATCCAACTGGTGAGGCCCATCCGATGCATCTTTTCAATT
>JBLNAA010000058.1:0-11240 GCA_050259135.1 Methylocystaceae bacterium
AAGATCAATATCCGGATACCGGCCGGGGTGGATACCGGTTCCAAACTGCGCATGCAGGGTGAGGGTGAACCGGGTACTGCCGGCGGACCCAACGGTGACCTTTATGTTTATATCAAGGTTAAGCCGCATGAGATATTTGAACGCCGCGGTAATGATTTGGTGTGTGAGTTTGCGCTGCCGTTCACTGATGCTGCTTTGGGGGCAGAAATTGAAGTGCCCACCATGGATGGCACCAGCAAGCTGCATATACCGGCGGGTACCCAAACCGGAACAGTTTTTACCGTTCGGGGCAAAGGTATGCCCAGCCTTCGCAGCGGTCAACGTCCCGGTGACATTTTAGTAGCAGTAAGGGTCACCATTCCGACTAAGATTTCCGAGCGCCAGAAGGAACTCCTGCAGCAGTTTGCAGAGGAGGAAAAGAATCGGGAAGATAAACCCAAGGGGTTTTTTGATAAAGTAAAGGATGCCTTTATAGGATGAGGTGACCGTATTGAAATGGATTGAAATATCGGTGGTAACCAAAGACAGTGCCGTGGAAATTGTCACCGGACTTTTATACAACCTGGGCTGTAACGGGGTGGTAGTTGAAGATCCGGAAATGGCCCGTCGATGCATAGCCAGGGGGGAGTGGGATTTTTATGAGCTCCCCTCTGGTTTTTTAGAACGTGATTATGTGGTGGTTATCGCTTATTTTCCAGAACCGGGGCCTGACCCTGATCAAATTAGGGATAACCTGGCCGAGGTACTGCGTGATAACGGGGAAGAATTTGAAGTATTGGTCGGTACGGTTGACGAAAGCGACTGGGCTAACCTATGGAAGGCTTTCTACCATACCCTGCGGATAGGAAAGCGCCTGGTGGTCAAACCAACCTGGGAAGAGTATCAGGCGGAAACTGATGACCTGGTGATTGAACTTGATCCCGAGATGGCTTTTGGTACGGGAACGCACAGCACCACCAGGTTTTGTATGCAGTTGTTGGAGAGTCACCTGCAGCCAGGCATGCGGGTTTGGGACATAGGTACCGGCTCCGGGATTCTCTCGATTACTGCTGCCAAATTGGGAGCGGGACCGATAACGGCACTGGATATTGATCCGGTAGCTGTACGTACAGCACGCGCCAATATAGAACAAAATCAGCTTTTGCAGCGAATCGAAGTCCGGGAGATGGATTTCTTAGCCGCCACCCCCGAGACCGGAGAAGCCAATATGGTAGTTGCCAATATTATTGCGGCGGTGATCAAACAGATGGCAGAAAAAGTATGGGAGATCCTTCCCGATAATGGCCTTTTTTTGGTATCAGGCATCATCGTCAGCCAATGGGATGGTTTGCTAGAGTATCTGGAACGATGGTTTATACCAGTCGATGTTTTGCAGGATGATTCCTGGGTCGGAGCGGTGCTTAGGAAAAAGGGGGAGTAAATGTGCACCGGTTTCTGGTACCGCCAGCACTGATTGATAACGGTCAGGTTACTTTCCCAGAAAGTGAATGGCGCCATCTCCAACAGGTTTTACGGCTGCAGCCGGGAGATGAGGTTATAGCTTTTGATGGTCAGGGCCATCGTTATTTGATTACGCTAAATGCTTCGGGAGGACAGATAAGTAGCGAACTGCCGTCACTATCCGAGCCGAACCTGCGAGTTCATCTGGCTCAGGGTTTGGCTAAAGGTGATAAGATGGACTTTATCATCCAAAAAGCAGTCGAGTTGGGGGTCTTTACAGTTATTCCCCTGGCTACTGAGCATGCGGTAGTTAAAATCGACCCGCGGGATGCCAAGAAGCATGAACGCTGGCAGCGTATCAGTGAGGAAGCCTGCAAACAATGCGGACGGGATTTAGTACCCCGGGTAAGTGAAGTACGCTCTCTCGGACAGTTAATCAAGGAATGGACGGCCGGTCCTATTCTTTTTTTCTACGAAGAAGCCAGAAAACATACTCATACCGATCTGAAGACGGTGTTAGCAGAGATTAAAGCACCGCAGTTAACCGATTTGCTCCTGGTAATAGGCCCGGAAGGCGGCTTTTCACCGGTTGAGGCCAAGCAGGCGGTCTCAGCTGGATGGATACCATGTTCATTGGGCCCGCGTATTCTGCGTACGGAAACAGCAGCTATAGCTGCTCTAAGTATAATAATGTATGAATTAGCCGATCTCGGTTTCAGCATATGAAAAAGGGATGTATACACCCGGAGGTAAGCTTGAGAATTTGTATCTTCCAGGTGTATTCAAAGGAATCCTAAGAGGAGGTAGCGTGAATGGCCCGGGTGGCGATTCACAGCCTGGGATGCAAAGTAAACCAGGTAGAAAGTGAACAAATTAAAGAAGAGCTGACCAATCATGGTTATCAAGTGGTAACCTGGGGGGAGCCAGCCGATGCCATGATTATAAACACCTGCTCGGTCACTCATGTTGGGGAAAGTAAATCCCGAGCTATGCTGCGGCGCGCCCGCCGGCAGAGTCCAAATGCCTTAATTATCGCCTGCGGTTGTTTGGCGCAGGAGAAAGGTGAAGCACTGAGTGAACTGGGTGTAGATCTGGTAGTAGGCAATCAAGACAAAGACCGGCTGCCTGAATTGCTGGATGATTGGTTTCGGGGAGAAAAAGCAGGGTTTGAATGCCAGGTTTCACAATTTACCGCGCGGGAGTTATCGCCAGTTTTATATCAGCACAAACATGATCGAACCCGGGCGATGATAAAGATACAGGATGGATGTAACAGCCGCTGTTCCTATTGTATCGTTAGTATTTTGCGGGGGCCGGTAGTAGTAAAACCCCCGGCAGCGGTGGCAGCCGAAGCGTGTCGGCTGGTGGAATTAGGCTACAAAGAGCTGGTTCTTACCGGGATTCATATCGGTCAATATCATTACCAGGAGGTTGGTGGTCTGGCTGGACTGCTGGATTATTTTCTGGAAAAAGTGCCGGGTGATTATCGGCTGCGTCTGGGCTCAGTCGAGGTGAATGAGATAACCGGTCATCTGCTGGAAATAATAGCTTCCGAACCCAGGCTCTGCCGCCATCTGCACATACCATTGCAGAGCGGAAATAATAAGGTACTGGCCCGCATGAATCGTAAATATGATCGTGACATCTTTGCCAGCCGGGTAGAAAAGGCAGTCCACTTGATTCCGGGACTTAATGTCAGTGTTGATGTAATGGTGGGGTTTCCCGGTGAAACGGATGTGGAGTTCGCTGATACTATGGGGTTGATAACCTCTCTGCCCCTGGTACATGCCCATATTTTTAAATATTCACGGCGGCCTGGTACCCCGGCTGCCGAAATGGATGACCAGATACCAGATAAGATTAAGGATCAGCGGGCACACCTGCTCGATATAATGGCCAATCGGAGAGTAATTCAGCGAGGAAACGGTTTTTTAGGCAAAGAACTGGTGGTTCTGACCGAAGAAACGGGGGACGGAATCAGTTCAGGTTTGGCTGATAATTACTGGCGCGTCAGTTTTGCAGCCAGTGAAAAGTGCGAAGATCAATGCTGCCGGATCAAAATTAACGGAGTTACGGTGGACGGTGATTTGACCGGTGAATATTTAGGGGAAGCCAATAATGTAAGGTAGCTAAAGAAAAAAGCGGCCTCCGTTAAGAGGCCGCCGGGATTAATCAACCAGGGCTATGGCTTCGGTTGGACAATCATCAACGCAAGCCCCGCATTCAATGCAGGCATCGGGATTTGCAACCTTGGAGATATCGTCAACTATTTCAAAAACTACCGGTTCTGCCGGACAAACATCTACGCAATTGCCCTCGCCGGTGCAAAGGTCTTCATCGACAACAGGATGACCCATTATTTCACCTCCGAAAAATAATTTTATAGCAGGGTTAATTCCGAAAAATACCCGGTTACAACTACCTGCTCAAAAAGGTTTTCTCTATAATACACGTCTGCTCTTAGTGATGCAAGTGCATCACCAGGCAAATTAGTGCAAATAGGAAAACAAGAAAACTGGTATTATAATACATATTTAGGCCAAAGAAAATTCACACCAAAAAGTGACGTGTGAAGGAAATCTTTCACATATTGCCAAAGAAGATTTAATTAGGGAGGTGATTACATGTCAGACTGTGTTTTTTGCCGGATCATTGATCGGGAAATTCCTTCGAAAATTGCCTATGAAGATGATCAGGTGCTGATATTCCATGATATTGAACCAGAAGCCCCAATTCATTTACTGGCCATCCCGAAAAAACATATTGTAAATTTGAGTTATGCCAGTGCAGATGATACGATGATACTCGGTCACCTGCAGCAGGCGATCGGTAAGGTTGCTGAAGAGTTGGCATTTTCTGATCAAGGATATCGGGTAATCAGCAATTGTGGTAAAGGTGCTGGTCAGGAGGTCATGCACCTGCATTATCACATTATGAGTGGACGGCCTTTTGCATGGCCGCCAGGTTAACTTGACCACATTTAAGTCAGATAGTAAAATTAAGGGGAATGTTACATGGCTATGGTCTTACAGAGGGGAGGGAAACAGTGAGCGAAGTTAAAGTTGGTAAAAATGAATCCCTGGATAGTGCCCTTCGCAGATTTAAACGCACCTGCCAGAAAAATGGCGTCATGCAGGAGATGCGTAAACACGAGCACTACGAGAAACCCAGCGTAAGGCGTAAGAAAAAGTCTGAGGCTGCCCGCAAGAAGAAAAAGTTTTAATTAGGGGGTTGCCGAATATGTCCCTCAAAGAAAAACTAGCCGATGATATGAAAACAGCGATGAAGGCCCGTGAGGCAGGTAAGCTTCGCTTATCAGTCATTCGTATGGCTAAAGCAGCCATTCAAAATGAAGAAATTGCTCGCGGGTGCGAATTAAGTGATGAAGACGTGCTTCAGGTTCTGGTGAAAGAACAGAAGAAACGGAAGGACGTTATCGCTGAGTATGAACGTGCTGGTCGGGACGAGATGGTTGCAACCTTGAAACAGGAAATAGAAATTTTAGATGATTACCTTCCCCAACAGCTTAGTGATGAGGAAATACGAATTGTGGTTAGCCGGGTGATTGCCGAAATTGGTCCTCAAATGGGACAAGTCATGAAAAAAGTCATGACTGAGGTAAAAGGCCGGGCTGACGGCAAATTAGTAAATGATATCGTCAAAGCCATGTTGAAGTAAACTATCGTAACAATACGACGTTGGCCATGCAACATTATGGTGACCAACCGAAGGAGGCCTGGGCAGATGGCATTTATTAATAAGAAAGCTAACCGCAGACGCCGGATCCTAGTTGCCATCCTGATCGGAATAGTTATCTTAACCTTTGTAGGAACCTCAGTTTTAACCTTTTTTAATTAAAGGTGAACCAAAGCAAAGCGTAATAATCAAGGCCTTCTCCTATCGGGGAAGGCCTTATTTAATGCACACAATTAGTAGTGCCAATCTAGAAGCCCCCAGGGGCCTAAGCGCAGCAAGCATTTACAGAGTCACGGCGGCGATGTATCGCCTAATACCGCGGATAGCGCCGGTGACGGTGTTTCACCTAGTGTCGGCGTATTGGAAGCCTGTAATGGCTGACCAGCCGGCCAAGCGAAGCTTGCCAGCGGTGAAGGCATTTAAGGTTAGGGGGACACACCTCCCGCTCATCGCTTTTGCTCATAACTTCGCAAAATCGGCTGCCAGGTATGTCCCCGTATAGAGTAGGTCTAAAAATGCGAAGCTGCGGAGTGCACAGCTCTTGGCGCTTCAGCGCTTAGAAATGCGGCCTGCCCCTTAACGGCTGCAACGCAGATGGGGGCTTATCGATTAGCCATGGCCTTTTCGCATGCCGCTTCTGCCTACAGCATACATATTTTACTGGAAGCGGGGTGGCGATATGGTAATGGAGCGCAAGCGAGACAAGGTAAATCATTTTATGGCTGACTTTTTGGAAATACCACGTGATCTGGTACTCAACCTGCCGAAGCTGACCGTGATAGGTGCACGTGAAGTTTTTGTGGAAAACCACCGCGGTATCATGGAATATCAGGAAGATCGTATCCGCATCAATCTGGCTCGTGGTTATTTAGAGATTACAGGGAGTGACCTGGAAATAAAAGCTATCCTCCCGGACGAAATGAGTATTATTGGTCTGGTGCGCAGTATTAATTTCGTGGAATAGGGGGAGGGTAAATGCCGCGACGCTGGGCAGAGTATCTGGGTGGTTTTGTTACGGTAAAGATTAATGGTGATGCCCCGGAACGGATAATCAACCAAGCCACTTCCCGGGGTATCTTCCTTTGGGATTTACGCCGCCAGGAGCAGGGTATGGAAGTCAAGGTGCGCTTGAGCGGTTATAAATCATTAACCCATTTAATTGACCCGGAATTCGGATTAGAGGTCGTAGACAAAAAGGGGCTTCCCTTTTGGCGCAGGCGGCTGGCCAATCGCTTGATGCTGGTAGCGGGGGCATTAATTTTTATATTCATGCTCTATTTTCTGTCATCCCTGGTTTGGCGGGTTGAGATCTCAGGTAATCGTACGGTTAATGCCAGCCAAATCAAATCGTGTGCGGCTAGAGCCGGTTTATACCCCGGGGCTTTTAAATGGAATTTCAGTAAAGATAAAGTCGCGGGAGAATTGCTGAAGAAGTTTTCAGCCTTGTCTTTTGTGGAAGTAAAAGTTCGCGGGGTTACTACTACCATAACCGTGGTGGAAAAGATACTGCCTCCGGTTGAGGTTAATGGTCCCTGCCATATTGTAGCTGCTAAAGCCGGGGTAATTTCTGAAATACTGCCTCTGGAGGGTCAGGCGGCAGTCAAACCGGGTGATGCGGTGGTTGCCGGTGATATATTGATATCCGGGGTGATTTTTCCCGAACCCGACTATAATGGTGAGCAGAAAGCGCCCTATACTGTTCATGCCCGGGGCCGAGTCAAGGCCCGGGTCTGGTATGAAGGATATGGGGAATGGCCGCTGGAAACTGCTACCTGGCAGAAAAACAGGCCGGAGAGTCATCGCTTAATACTGCAAAAGGGACAGCAGCAGAAGGTTATAGTCTCCTGGGGAAAGCGGCACCATAAACAACAGGAAATCGTGAAAAAGACATGGAGGATACCGGGCAGCGATGGCAGAATCCTGACCCTGGAAACACGGTTTAATAAGGTTAAACGTACCCAGGAATTTTCACCGGATGAAGCTCTTAACAAAGCAAAAGAAATTGCCATCCAGCAGTTACAGGAAATATTAAAAACGCAGGAGAAAGTCCTCGGTACCAGGTGGCAGATGGTTTCAACTCCGACTGAAGACATTATTCGCATGAAGGCTATTGTCGAGGTAGAGGAGGAAATCTCCAGTCAGCAACCGATTGTTATTAATGGTCAGTCCCCGCAATGAGTCACTCTTTACAGGCACTGATTTTAATTGTGATAGAATAAGATAAGTTATGAGTAATGCGCTTGCATTACTCCGCTGATCGAGCGGACAGGCTGAAATTAAACCAGAAAATACAGGAGGTCAGAAGTATTGGCTCCAAAGGAACTTCGTATAGCATTGGAAAACAATCAACAAGCTGCCATTATTTTCGGTACCAACGACGAAAATCTACGTTATTTGACGGAGTTATGCCACGTTGACCTATCAGTTCGCGGCGGAAGTATTGTAATCAAAGGCGAAGAAGAAATGGTTAACCAGGCTTTCGACCTACTGCACAGCCTTTTCAATATTGGTGAAAAGGAAAAAAATATAACCATTAACGATATTAATTATGTCTGGGGTCTCATGCAAAAAGGTGAGAGTCCTCGCCATCAGGACATTGTTTCCGGTCCCATTGTCACAACCGCCCGGGGTAAAGTGATCAAGACCAAGACGGTTGGTCAAAAACGTTATGTACAATCTATGTTGGATAATGATATAGTGTTTGCCATTGGCCCGGCTGGTACGGGTAAGACTTATCTGGCTGCGGTAATGGCGGTTCGAGCTTTGCGGGCCAAAGAGGTCGGACGTATCGTTTTAGTACGGCCGGCAGTTGAAGCCGGGGAAAAACTGGGTTTTTTGCCGGGGGACTTTATAGAAAAGATTAATCCCTATTTAAGGCCGCTTTATGATGGCCTCTTTGATATTCTGGGGGTAGAGGTTACTCAACGTTATTTGGAGAAAAATATCATAGAAATTGCACCTCTGGCTTATATGCGAGGCCGTACTTTAAATGATGCCTTTATCATTCTTGACGAGGCGCAGAATACCACCCCGCAGCAGATGAAGATGTTTCTGACTCGCCTGGGTTTTGGCTCGAAGGCGGTAATCACGGGGGATATAACCCAGGTTGATCTGCCCAAGGAGAACTTTTCCGGCTTAGTTGAAATACAAAAGATTTTAAAAGGAATAGACGGTATTGGTTTTCAGTATCTGGGGAAAGAGGATGTAGTTCGTCATCCACTGGTACAGCGAATAATCGATGCCTATGAAAAGTTTGAAACTGATAAGAACGGTGTGTGAGGAGATCAGTTATGAGTTCAGCCAGGTCAATTGGACGATGGTTGTTAAGCAGGCTCTTAGGTCTCTGGAAAAGAACCAGGATACGCCGATACTCCTGTTATTTCCTGGTGGGGCTGGTACTCTCACTGCTGGTAATCAGCCGTTATACCACGAGTGATTTGCAGTTAAAACCCGGTCAGGTTAGTCCCCGGGATATCAGTTCACCGGTCACATCAGTAATTACTGACGATAAAAAGACCGAGGAATTGAGATCAGAGGCGGCCAGCCGGGTAAAAAAGGTTTACCAGGAAGATAATCAGGCAACAGCGCAAAGCCTCAAAAGTATTGACGATTTCTATTTTCAAATTACCTCTATCCGCACCCAGGCCGGAACGGATAAGGAAAAAGAAGCACGGTTAGCCAGTTACCTGTCGGAGCGGGCCAGCAGTAAAAGCTATGACTGGCCAAGTGGTATTACAGCCGCCAAATTGGCTCGCTACCTGTATGGTATACCCAACACGGACCTGCAGAAAATGCACGATCAGACTGCAGGTTTGATAACCTTGGCCATGCAGAATTCCGTGACCTCAGATACATTGCCCCAGGTAATCAAGATTACCAGTCAAAAAATTGGCCGGTTGTCGTTTGCGTCAGAAGCCAAGCAAGTAATGATATTAAGTGTGGTCTGTTCTCTGCAGCCTAACCTGGTTTTTGACCTCGAAGCAACCCAGGCCGCAATCAATACCGAGGTGGCCAGGGTACAACCGGTTCAGCGCACCATTCTGCAAGGGCAGAGTATTTTGCGCAGCGGTGATGTGGTTACGGATGAAGACATAGAGATTCTGCAAAAACTGGGTCTGCAGCGCACTCATAACCGCTGGCTGGTGGTAGCCGGCAGCCTGGTTTTTGTGATTTTGCTCATGTTGCTTTCAACCGTGTTTTTACGGTCCAAACAAAGAGAAATCTATCAAAGTGATCGCCGTTTTATGTTATTGGCCTTGATCTTCCTGATTATTGTGGTCTTAGCCCGGGCGATCACCATGATAAAACTGGGCAGCACTCCCGAGATTAATGGTTTAATTGGATTCCTGGTCCCGGTTGCTGCCGGTTCCATGTTGGTGGCAATACTGCTGGATGTCAGCCTGGCTTATTATATTACCGCTTTAATGGCGATCTTTGCCGGATTAATGGCAGAGAGTAACGGATTGTCCGTAGCTTTTTCGGCTTATATCGGCGGAATGGTCGGGGTTCTCAGTGTATCACGCATTAATCAGACTTCAGATCTGGCGCGCGCCGGCATATATCTGGCTTTAGCCAATCTGGCGGCTGTACTGGGTATTACCCTGATTACCAACAATGTAACACCCAATGTGCTGCTGGTAAGTGTAATTATCGCTGTCCTCAATGGTTTGCTGTCGGCTGTATTAATGATCGGCTTATTACCGTATTTAGAAGCGGGTTTTGCCGTAACCAGCATGATTAAGCTACTGGAAATGTCCAATCCTAACCAGGAACTGTTAAAACGTCTGTTAATGGAAGCTCCCGGTACCTACCACCATTCGATTATGGTCGGTAACCTGGCGGAATCAGCAGCACCGGTTGTTCATGCTGAGCCGCTTTTAGTTAGAGTGGGCGCACTGTACCACGACATCGGCAAAACCAAGAGACCCTACTTTTTTGTCGAGAATCAAACAGGTTATGATAGTCCCCATGAAAAAATTGCTCCCAGCTTATCAGCCTTGATTATCACCTCCCACATTCGTGATGGCCTGGAAATGGCCCGAGAGAAGAAAATGCCAGCTCCTATCCTGGATATAATAGAGCAGCACCATGGCACCAGCCTGGTTAAATACTTTTACAGCCGAGCCCTGGAAGAGGATCGCGAGGGTGCCGTTCACGAGGATACCTTCCGCTATGAGGGGCCTAAACCACAAACCAAGGAAGCTGCTTTGATTATGCTGGCGGATACCGTCGAAGCCGGGGTGCGATCCTTGCCTGACCCTACCCCGGGGAAGATTGAGGGTATGGTACGTAAATTGATCAAAGATAAGCTCAATGATGGTCAATTAGAAGAGTGTGACCTAACCTTCCGGGATTTAAACAACTTAGCCGAGGCCTTCAGCAAGGCCCTGGTTGGTATCTATCATAAACGGATTGAATATCCGGAAGTAATTGCCCGGGATCTCGAGAGAAAGGGTGATGAATACGCAGCTTCTCTTCGAAAACCAACAAAGTAAAGGGCCTTGGACTGAGGAATTACAGACTGTAGTAGTTAATGTTCTGGAAGAGATAAGCCGACGGCAGCAGGTTGCTGATCAGGCGGAAGTCGGCATTACCATAGTTGACAATGAACAGATACGACAGATCAATGCCGAATACCGGGGAATAGATCACGCAACTGACGTAATTTCCTTTGCTTTGAACGATGATGCTAATGAGCCCGAGGTAGTAGGCGAAGCCGCTGCGTCGATCCAGTTTTTGTTGGGAGATATAATTATTTCTCTGGAACAGGCTGTCCTGCAAGCTGAAGAATATGGTCATTCTCTGCAGCGGGAAGTGGCCTTTTTAGCTTCCCATGGGCTGCTGCACCTGTTGGGGTTCGACCACCAGGATGAAGCGGGAGAAAAAGCCATGCAGGAATTTAGTGAGAGTGTACTTAGTCATCTGGGAGTTAACCGATGAAGTCTCGGCCCATGGCAGACAGTTTTTATTATGCTGGCCGCGGATTGATTTATGCTCTGGTCAGCCAGCGTAATATGAAGATTCATTCTCTGGCTGCGATAATAGTAATTGCAGCGGGGTTTTTCTTCCAGGTCAGTTCCCTGGAATGGGTAATGCTGATACTA
>JBLNAA010000059.1:0-2921 GCA_050259135.1 Methylocystaceae bacterium
TGATATGATGGCATTGGAAACGGTTAATAACCAGTACCTGGGCGGGGATACTTCACTGCTGGTAGCTGCTGATACTGCTTCCCGAATTGATGAGGTAGTACTGGAAATTATCAAATCAGCCCATCGTAAAGCGGCGGAGATCCTGGATCAGAACAAGAGTAAGCTTCATGAACTGGCCCAGTTCCTGTATGAACAGGAGACTATAACCGGGGAACAGTTTATGGCCTTGTTAGGAGAGTAAAAATAACACCTAATTTAACAAGATATAGCGGTATTGTTTAGTAATTTATGGCCGCCCGGCAAAAACCCGGGCGGCCATTTTAACCTATTCCACCCACCGTATCTTTTGGGTGTAATCCGGTACCGGAAATACCGGCGGCTCCGGCCAGAACAGCGGATGACCCAGCGGAGTTACTGCCACGAACTGTTTGTTCTCCGGGATATTAAGAAGCTGACGCAGGGTTGGTTCGTCCTGTAAGGGGCCGGTCATCCAACAGGTGCCCAGATTCAGAGCGGCAGCGGCCAGTACGAGGTTTTCCATAGCGGCACAGCCGCCTTCCAGGTGCATTTTACGCAATCCCGGTTCGGGGGCGGTATCAGCCAAAACCACAATAATGACCGGGGCCCCGCCATAGGTTCGGGAATAATTGATGAAAGCCTCCCGGCTGGCCGGATCTTCCCAGTCAGCAGTATAGGCTTCACCGATTTTTCCATAGCTTTCACCCAGCTTTTGTTTGGCTGCACCGCTGACTACGATAAACTCCCACGATTGCAAGTTTTTCCCGGAGGGTGCTGCATGGGCGGCTTCCAGAATTTTTAAGATATCTTCCCGACTGACCGGATCGGATTTATAGGCACGAACTGCTCGGCGTTTCTTGATTACCTCAAAAAAGTCCATGAAGAATACCTCCTGTTAATGGTTTTATCGCCTTTTTCATAAGGATAAGATTATTATAACCAGATTATGGATTACATTGTACAAGACTTCAGTCGATAAAATGTGTAAGCGGGATTAAAGCTTGGGTATATTTACTATGGACGGTATTAAAGGATAACCGTCTGGTTAGGAGAAAGTATCAGTTATGATGCACCAAATTATTATTGACAGTGTATTTGATAAAGATTTCGTACTATAAATACAGGGGGAATTTTATGAAACGTCTGATCCAAGCAATTAGGGGTATTATTCGGGGATTATCTACGGCGATTTCACGTTTCCCGCTGACCGTGATCTGCCTGCTTGGTGCCGCGGTATTGATCTGTTACATGATTTCCCTGCATAAAGAACCCGATCTGATTATTCAGAAGCTGATGTTTACTTTCCTGTTAGGTGCTTTTCTCGGTATTACTGCCCAGTTTACCTATGAAAGATTTACTCGTCTGGCCAGACTGCGCTTATTGGTCTATCTAGTTTCGGCTGTCCTGACTGCGGGGTATTATTTGATCTTGCTGCCCGCCCCCAGTATCAGCTTCGAAGTTTTGATCCGAACCTTGGTAGCAGTTTTTGCTATGCTTTGCGCCTTGTTGTGGGTACCTTCTTTTCGGGGGCGGGCTGACTTTAACATCATAGCCTTGACCCATTTTAAGTCAATTGCTATCTCAATAGTGTACTCGGGAGTACTGGCAGCCGGATTGGCAGCAATTATTGCGGCTATTAATGTACTGCTATTTAAAATTAACAGTGATGCCTATGGTTACATGATGACCATGGTGTGGGTAATCTTTGCCCCTATTTACTATTTATCACTGCTGCCTTATTTTAACTCCGATGTGGAAAATGACCGTGAACAGATCAGGCGTGCGACGGAATACTTCAGAGCCCTGGAGATACTTATATCTTATATTGCTATTCCACTGCTATTTGCATATACGTTGGTTTTAGCTGCTTATTTTGTTAAGATTTTAGTGACTATGAAATGGCCTTCCGGGCAGTTGGGAGTCATGGTACTGGCCTATTCAGCTGCCGGACTAATTATTTATGTTCTGGCCAGCCAGTTAAAGAACCGTTTTGCCAGCTGGTATCGCCTGGTTTTTCCAAAAGTCCTTATTCCAGTGGTCATTATGCAGCTAGTTTCGGTTGCTATTCGTCTTAATGCCTATGGTGTGACTGAATCACGGTACTATGTGGCTCTTTTCGGGATTTTCTCTTTGGTTTCCGGGATTGTGCTTAGTTTTGTACCGGTATCTAAGAATGGAATCATCGCCCTACTGGCGGCCGGGTTTGCCATCTTTTCAGTTATTCCGCCGGTGGATGCTTTTACAGTGTCGCGGGTGAGTCAGATATCCCGATTAGAAAACCTCTTGGGGAGTGAAGGACTGCTGGTTGATGGCAAGCTTAAACCCCGGGCAGATGTGTCTGACAAATTAAGGAGGGAATCGACCAGCATCCTGTCCTACCTGGAAAGCCGAAAATATACTAAAGATGTTAAGTGGCTGCCGTCCAATTTCAACCCCTATAATGATATTAAAAGCACACTGGGCTTTGAGCCGGCTTATAACAACGGCCCGGTTAAAAATTTCTATGCCAGCCTTGATATGCAAAAACCGATCAATATCAGCGGGTATGATATGTACTTCAATACCTATTTGAATCAAGGAACGGGTGCTAATCAACCGGTATATGATTTTGAGGTTCGTGGGTCCAAGTACCGGCTGGAGTTTAATCGAATTTCTGCCCAGGAGGTCCGTATTCTGGTAAAGAATGCTGCCGGAAAAGAATTAGTAGGCACCGGGATCTATGATTTCGTAAAGTCTATCTCGGCGGTTGGAGTTGCGGGCAAAACCGGACTGCCTCCGGAGAAAATGACTCTGAGTGTCGAGAACAACGGCTATAAACTGCGGATTATGTTCCAGAACATCAACGTCACTTATGGCGGTGAAATGACTTCCGATTACGGGCTTTATGTCATGTTCGGTGCGCC
>JBLNAA010000060.1:0-2898 GCA_050259135.1 Methylocystaceae bacterium
ACATCTGCTTGTCGAAGTAATAATTGTTACTCGTTTGCATTGTTGGGGCAGCTCATGTTATTCTGCTTCATAGTCAGAAAAGAGAGTATAAGGTGAGTAACTTGAAAAACAAGAACAAACAGCAGATGTTTCCCCGGGCGTTATTAAAAAGCCTGGCTGCCGATATAACTCTCCTGACCAGCAGTAACGAAGGCAGATTGCTGGCTATGGAGATTATGGATGAAGTTCCTTATGAAGTGAGACCACAGATGCTCGATGGTTTGTCTGCTTTTTATGAGCCCGAGATGATGACCTTTTTCCGGCTGGTTATCCAGGAATATCCGGAGTTAGAGGCTGATTGCAATCGGGCCCTGGGTAAGCTGGCACTGGCTGGAGTACAGGAAAACCCCGAAGAGATAGTCGATCGGGTATTGTACAAGATTCTGGCTTATCGGACCCGTCACCTGGGACAGATTAAGCTGGAGATTGCATATTTACGGCCTCTGGAATTGATGGTCGAGGCAGAAGTTTTGGAACTGGCATTTAATTCTGATGGTATAGCCAGCTTTTCTATTCTGCCCAACTTGGCCCTGAGTGAGTTTGAGGCCGAGCGTTCAATTGGTGACGGGATAATTGAGCTGGATCTGACCGAAGCCGGTTATTTGATTCAGGAGGCCTATCGGCAGAATGTTCATTATATGACGCCGCCTGCTTTGGGACGGTTTATCTATCAGCGTTACCTGGAGGGCGAAGCTGTGGTCGGCAGAAATGACCAGGTGTCGCTGATTAGAAAGCTGATGCCCCAGCTGTCAGCATTAGAAACAGTCAATACTTTTTTACACAGCAGCCGCCTTGGTGATGATGGTTTGTTAGATGCTATCTGTCTGGACGGAACTGAGGCATTCAGTGCTTTCCCCGAGTTTACCAGCGAAGCCCAAATGCTAATGGAAGCCCATGTCACCCGTGAAGTTCGGGAGGAAAACATGGCTATGCTCTTTGTTAATGCGGTTAGTGCTTGTGATGACGAGGTTTACAGCCTGGAATATGTCTTTACCCTGGTTAAGCGGCAGGGAGACTGGTGGATCAGCCATATTAACCGCTATCGTAAAGAGCAGCTGCATGATGACAGCCCGGAGAATCCATATAACCACCCGGTTTTTTGCCAGGTTCATCAACTACTCGATGTGGACAACCTATTTAATGGGCTGGAGGCTTTTGAGGATGTACGGGAAATCGGGGAGCTGCCCTACGGATCGCATTTGCGGCTTGCTCAGATGGAATATGGACGTTCCCACGGGGTGACATTTATGACTGGCATTCTGGCGGATATCGTCATCAATGGTGAGGAAATTGTTATTATTGCTGAGGATGAAAGCACCGCCCGTCAGGTTGGTGAAGCTCTGGTTAAAGCGGAGGGAAGCAGCCTGATGCAGGAATATACGGTAGATGTGGTTACCGCTTATAGCTATATTTCCGGTGAATATGAAACCTTCGAAGAGGCATTGCGGCCGGAGGACAGCAGTATTATTGAAGACAATATGAAATTTATAACTATTCGCTATTTGACTTCTGATCAGGATAAGGTGAAAAGCAAATTAAATCAATTAACAGCTAAGAGGTTTAAGCTGAGCGATTGTCAGGCTTTCTATCTGCTGGATCATTTTGAGGGGCAGGAGATCCTGCTGGCTGAATACCTGGTAGGAGATAACTGGGTGAGCATCTCCTCCTTTGGTGATGTCGAGCTTACCCGGCAGCGCAGCTGGTTTGAGGATAACCTGCGCACCGTTCTTGAGTATGACGGGGTGCAGCTGCGTGAAGGCGGGCTGTTAGGGTTGCTTGATCCGGATACCCGGCGTAGTCTCCCCGAGCTGGAGACCTTTCTCAAGGATATGTACCTGAATCGGTGGTACCTGGCCAAACATGTACGCTTGAATGGCATGAGCCCCTACGAAGCCGAACAGTCAGACGAAGGGCGCCAGTTGTTATGGTCACTGGTCAAAGAGATGCGGAAACGGGAGAAGAAGGGCTCCGGCGGACGACTGCCCTGGCGGGATTACATATCCCGGGTCGACCTGGGGGGTTGGGGAAGCGAAGGTTAAAGTTAATCTGACTTTTATTTTCCTGTTGACTTGACAAGCAGCTTTAACCTATAATTTACTCTAATATATTTCCATATCCTAAAAGCTGAGAAGGGAACAGACGGATTTAGCCCCTTGGTCATAGAGAGCTGGGTTAGGTGTGAGCCAGTACCAATGCGATTTCCACAGATCATCCCGGAGCTGCTATCTGAAAGGCTATGCTGAGTAGGTGCTGCCGGACGTAGTTGGTCCGTTAACAAGCAGGCGTTTATTTAGACGCGTCAAAGTGGCCGCTTTTATTAGTGGTTAGCAGGGTGGTACCGCGGGAGATCCCTCTCGTCCCTGACGTTTATGTCAGGCTGGCGAGAGGGTTTTTATATTTTTAGGGCCGGATGATTTTCCTCTTGAGCTGAGGTCAATAATAATTCGGAAAAGGGGAGGTGGGTGTGACCACTTACGATGGAATGGTAATCTGAACCCCAAAAGAAAAATGTTGGTTTAATTATAATAATTTAATTCTATAAAAGGAGTGATATATTATGCGATCTGATGCTGCCAAAGTGGGAGTGGAAAAGGCCCCGCACCGGAGTTTATTCAAGGCTCTCGGATTAACTGAAGAAGAAATGGGTCGCCCCTTGATCGGGGTAGTTAGTGCCAAAAGTGAGATTGTACCCGGTCACATGTGGCTGGATAAGATAGTCGATGCAGTCAAAGCCGGTATCCGAATTGCCGGGGGTACGCCGATAGAATTCCCGGTTATTGGGGTTTGCGATGGTATTGCCATGAACCATCAGGGCATGAAATACTCGCTGGGAAGTCGGGAATTGATCGCCGATTCCGT
>JBLNAA010000061.1:0-10788 GCA_050259135.1 Methylocystaceae bacterium
CTGGATAACAGCCCGGTTTTGATTGAATTAATATCCTACTCGATAAGTAAAAAGGTCATCATCAGGGGAGACCAAATAGTTATAAAGATTAATATTAGGGATGACTGCAATTTTTATGAACAAAGCAACTACCGAAATCTACTGACTACCGATTTATTGAAATCTGTTGAAGCAAGAACTGCCACTAAAATCAGGAATGATGCCATGGCCTATTTAAATCGTTCTCAGGAATTGGGGATTGACTGCGTGGGTTTTGGAGTGCTGGTTGGTCAGCAGTACCCCAAGCTGTGGGGGCAAATCGCCCCCAAGTGGCATGAGATCTATCCGCAGGTTAAATTTGAGCTTGATGTTCGCTCTAAAATACGGCGTACCGGTCTTACTATCCGAAGCATTGAATTAAAGTAAAAGGAGATTCCTATGTATATAGTCATGGTAATCGTGGCCCTGGTGTTGCTATTTCTCATGGAAGCTCCCCAGCTGTGGAAAAAGAAACAAACCCTTGATCTGGTGGTCTTTTGTGGTTTACTGGCCATATCAGGGGCCATGGGTACGATACAGGCTCTGGGCCTGCCGCTGCCCAACCCGGTAAAATGGCTGCTGCCCGTGGTCGGCAGTATGGGCCTTTAAAGGGCTGCTAACATTTCATCCATCAGGTTAATATCAGCCACCTGGCCCTCCAGGGCAAAGCCATCAACTCCCAGACGTTTCAGCTTAAGATTGCGTTTAACCGCTAACCCCTGCAGGGGCCGCCAGATATCATTTAGATTAGCATCGACCCTTACTTCCAGCCGATTCTTCAAGGTAGTTACCGAACGAATCTTTTTGTCGGCCGCCTGCGCCCGCAGACGAGTAACCCGGATCAGGTTCTGAACCAGTGCCGGCAGCGGGCCGAAACGGTCACGCAATTCTTCCTCCAGGGTCTGCACCTCAGTTTCATCAGCCGCCAGTAAGGCTTGTTTATAAACCTGTATCTTAACTGCCGGGTCCGGTATATAATCATCCGGAATAAATGAATCAATCTTAACATCCAGCTGAGGCAATACCCGCTCCTCTTTCTCCTGCCCTCTCAAGCGAGCGCACTCCTCCTCCAACAGCCGCACATAGAGATCGAAACCAATGGCTTCAATATGACCATGCTGCTCGGGGCCAAGTAAATTACCCGCCCCCCTGATTTCCAGATCCCGCATCGCAATTTTCATCCCCGAACCCAGTTCGGTAAATTCCCGAATCGCATTTAAGCGTTTGGTAGCCGGTTCGGTTAACGATTTATCCTGGCGATAGGTGAAATACGCGTACGCCAGCCGGTTGGAACGTCCAACCCGGCCTCGCAGCTGATAAAGCTGAGCCAGGCCCATACGGTCAGCTTCGTTAACTATCAGGGTATTGACCCGGGGCATATCAATACCAGATTCAATAATACTGGTGGAAAGTAAGATATCATATTCGCCATTGACAAACTGCCGCATTATCTTGGACAGGTGATCCTCCGGCGTACGGCCGTGGGCAACCGCTATCCGGGCGCCCGGTACTAAATCGGCTACTTCTGATCGTATCAATTCAATATCATTGATACGGTTATGAACAAAGAATATCTGGCCTTCTCGTTCTATTTCCTTTAATATTGCTTCCCGAATAAGTTCTGGGTTATATTCCATCACATAAGTAGTAACCGGATAACGCTCAGGAGGCGGGGTTTCAATTACTGAAAGGTCCCGAAGTCCAGTTAAAGCCATATGCAGAGTACGAGGAATGGGAGTCGCTGAAAGGGAGAGTACATCAACGCTCTCCTTAAAGGTTTTAATTTTCTCTTTCTGAGCCACCCCAAATCGATGCTCTTCATCGATAATCAGCAAACCCAAATCCTTAAACTTCATATCCCGTCCCAGGAGCCGATGCGTACCAATAACCATGTCAATGAGGCCGGTTTTAACTTGACGGGCAATCTCCTTATGCTGCTGCGTGCTGTTAAAGCGGCTGACCATCGCCACCGTCAATGGATAATCGGCAAACCGCTGCTTAAAGCTTTCATAATGCTGCTGCGCCAGAATCGTCGTTGGTACCAGTATGGCCACCTGTTTTTGATCCATTACTGCCTTAAAGGCAGCCCGCATAGCCACCTCAGTCTTGCCATACCCGACATCACCACAAACCAAACGATCCATCGGCCGTTTCTTTTCCATATCAGTTTTGACTTCGATGATGGCCTTGGCCTGATCCGGGGTTTCTTCATAGGCAAATTTGTCCTCAAATTCCTGCTGCCAGGGTGTATCCGTCGCATAAGCAAAACCGGGCATGGCTTCCCGACGGGCATAAAGTACCAGCAAATCTTCCGCCATTTGGCGAATTGACTCCTGCACCCTTACCCGGGTGCGTTCCCAGTCACTTCCCCCTAATTTTGAAAGCTTAGGTTCTTTTTCTTCACTGCCGCTGTAACGGGTGAGCCACTCCAGGCGGTCAACCGGCAGGTATAAACGGTCGGTTCCCGCATATTGGATTACCATATACTCTCGTGATACCCCGTCGACCTCCATACGGTTAATCCCGCGGAAAATCCCGATACCCTGGTGTTCGTGCACCACATAATCCCCAATTTTAAGATCTTCCAAAGCCAGGGATGGTCTTTCCTGTCTCCGTATCTGCTTACGGGATTGATACTTTTTGCCAAGAACGTCCTCTTCAGTAATAAGCGCCACCTTGAGATCAGAACTGATAAATCCTTTCTCCAGAGAGGCACCCGCCGTTTGCAGACCGAATAAATTTTTAATCTTTTCCTGCACCGATTGCAAGAAGCCAGGGTTCTTATACAGCAGTTTTACCCGGTAACCATCAGCCAACAGCTGATCTACGGTTTTAAAAGCTTCTTCCACCCTCCCCCAAAAAGGTTCCATATCCCGTGAAGAGAGGTGCTGATAAAAAGCCAGCGGCTCCGGGCTATTCCCAGGAAAGAAAGCATGATACAATCGCGGATATTTAGCTGCCCGCAGCTTTACATCATCCCAGCCAAAAGCAGGTATAGCACCATCAGACTGACGGTGGGTCCGTTCACGATCACGCAGAAAATCGTTATAGCGTCTTAACTGTCTGAGATAGTGCTCTTCGGTTTCGCGCGGTTCGTCAATAATAATCAGGCTGCCCGACGGCAGATAGTCGAACAAAGTTCCATTCGCATCGGCTTTAACTTCATCGGCCACCGAAACCGCAATTTCGTTCAAGCGGGCTACTGACTTCCCGGTCTCGGGATTAAAATGACGCAGAGAATCAATGAAATCCCCAAATAGTTCCATCCGAACCGGTTGGTCTTCCGCTGCTGCCCAGAGATCAAGAATTCCCCCTCTCAGCGCAAAATGGCCTGGTACTTCCACCTGGTCACTGCGCTGATACCCCATCATCACCAGCTGCCGCAGCAGCTGTCCCAAATCAATTTCTGCTCCCTGGTGCAGATGTATCATCGACTGCTGGTGGGGAGTTGGCTTGAGAATTGGATGCATCAAGGCAGCAGAACTGGCTACCACAATTGACGCGGCTGAATCATTCTGCAGCTGACTTAAAGTACACAGCCGGTTTTTAGCGGCTGGTGATATAATATCCTGACCTCGGAATATCAGGTCACGGCTGGGGAAAACCTGAATCGGCTGTCCCTCCGCAAAGACCAACAAGCTTTGCTGTAGATCATAAGCCTTTTCGTCACTGGAAGTTATAATCAGGGTGGTGCGGTTTTTACTGAGCTGTGCGGTCAGACAGCCTAATGCTCCGGCAACCAATCCTGTAACCATAGCTGCCTTTTGGGGTGAGCGTAAATGTGGTTCCAGTTGCTTTAACAGCATAATTCCCTCCAATAAATCCACGCAGAAAAGAGGACGCTCCCCACTTAAGGGTGGGTGAACCTCCACCTCCAGGTTTATGTAACATTAGGCTTTAGTTAAACTGCTGTTTTGGTATCCGGCCCGGTCTACCAACCCGGCAGCCAGACCACTCCATGCTCCAGGGATCAGCGACATCCTCAAACTAGTTATAATAGGACGAAAAATGGCTGTGCCCATCACTGATAATACCCAGTTCCTGCGCACAGTCATCACACACAGTACGCAGAAATACCAGCCCTTCTCCTTCGGTCTCCTCAGCTGCGACTACCAATTCACAGGTATCACACAGATAATAGATTTTCATCTGTATACCCTCCATGGTGTAGTACATGATTAAGACATAACAGAGCTTTTCGATTTGTCAGCCTTTAAGCCGGCCGACGCCGTACCGTACTCTAGTTGTATGTGTTCATCGCTTTTTCTATACCATCACTTACCCAGACCAGTGCTGCTTCCCTGGCTTTGGCCAGAGCTGGCTCCACAATTTGCATTTCAGCGTCGGAAAAGGGGCCGAGGACATGATCGATCACCTCATTAGCCCCCGGATGGCTGATCCCGACCCGTATACGGGCAAATTCGGCAGAACCGATCCGGCTTATGATAGACTGCATACCTTTATGACCGCCGCTGCTGCCTTTACTGCGAATTCGTACCCGCCCCAACGACAGATCAAGATCGTCATAAATAACCAGCAGATCGGACGGGAAAGCCCGATGGGCTTTAAGCAATGCGGCAACTGCCTCTCCAGAAAGGTTCATATAAGTCAGCGGCTTTATGAGCAATACCGGTTCATCATTAAAGACCGCAGTTTTGACAGCTGCCTTTTGTCTTTGTCTCACCGTCCGGGCTTTTAATGCAGCAGCCAATAAATCAATGACCATAAACCCTACGTTATGACGCGTATCTTTATACTCGCCCCCGGGATTCCCCAGTCCCACAATTAACTTCATAACTCCCCATACTCCCTGTTATTCTGGCAGAACCTCCGTCTCAACTGGCGGTGCTTCTGCTGCTCCGGGAGGCATTACTACCAGTACTACTGCCTCCGGTTCCGTAATTAACTTAACGTTTTCCGGCAGATTTATATCAGCAGCTACTGCCTTATCCCCTACCTGTAAATGTCCAACCTCCAGAGTCAGGGCTTCCGGCAGATAGCCGGGCAAACACTCTACTTCTATCTCCCGTAATTGGTGAGACACGGTTAATCCCTGTTTGGCAATGTCAGTTTCCCCATGCAGCAGCACCGGGATTTGGGCTTTAATTGTCTCATCAAGGTTAATCGCCTGAAAATCAAGATGCAGCAACCGGTTGTCCAAGGGATTACGCTGGATTTCCTTAAGCAAGACCAACCGGGGAGCGGCTTCCCCCTCAATGGACAACTGAACCAGGGTATTACCGTTACGGTGACCTAACTGCCGTCGTGCTTCCGGTTCAGGCAAGCTTATACTTAACCCATCCAATCCGTGTCCATAACACACCGCTGGAATCAATCCGCTTTCCCGAAGCTGTTTCATCTGGCCTCTGGTGCCTCGTTGACGTTTATAACAGCGGATTGCAACTATGTCACCCATAAACAATCGCCTCCTTGCTACAAGGCTACCCATAAAACCATTTTTCTAACCGGGAAGCCAGCCAAGGAGGCGTTATTTATTACCTTAATATTAGTCAAATAATTTACTTACCGATAAGTCTTCGTGAATGCGTAACAGGGCTTCTCCCACCATTGGAGCTACCGACAGCAAAGTGAAGTTTTCCAACTTGTCTGGGTGCTTTAGCGGTATCGTGTTGGTAACCACGACCTCCTTAATGGGTGCTTCCTGCAGCCGTTCATAAGCCGGGCCGGAGAATACCGGATGGGTACAGCAGACATAGACATCTTTGGCTCCCATGTCCATCATTACATTAGCAGCGGTACAGATGGTACCAGCCGTATCAATAATGTCGTCGATAATAATGACCCGTTTACCCTCAACCTCACCGATAACATTCATAATCTCCATGACATTGGGTTCAGGGCGGCGCTTATCTATAATTGCCAGCGCGGTTCCCAGGCGGGCAGCCAAGTCGCGGGTCCGGGTAACGCCGCCGACATCCGGTGATAGTACCACCGTATCGGCTCCCCCAAAGCCTTTGCTCTTAAAGTACTCAGCGATAGTCGGTACCCCCGGCAGATGATCAACGGGGATATCGAAGAAACCCTGAATCTGCCTGGCGTGCAAATCCACCGTAACTACTCGGTCAGCACCGGCATGATAAATCAGATTGGCAACCAGCTTGGCCGTAATTGGGTCACGAGCCCGATTCTTTCTATCCTGACGGGCATAGCCATAATAGGGAATAACCGCATTGATCCGAGCGGCTGATGCCCGACGAAAAGCATCCATCATGATCAGGAGTTCCATCAGATTCTCATTCACCGGTGGACAGAGCGGCTGTACTACAAACACATCCACCCCGCGGACGCTCTCCTCGATGGCTACATTGATTTCCCCGTCGGAAAACCGCTTAACATGAGCTACACCCATGTTTATGCCCAGATATTCAGCAATTTCATGTGCCAGTTCGGGATTGGCGTTGCCGGTAAATAATTTCATTCTCCACCGTGACGAGTTCATAGCTGCTTAAAAACCTCCCGCCCTAATTATGCTTTTTTATTCTACCAGATTTCTTAGCCCAACCTGAAATAAGTTTTTGATCGGCCCGCTCTACCGCCAGCGCTCCCGGCGGTACATCACGGGTAATAGTCGATCCCGCGCCGGTTGTCGCACCATCACCAATGGTAACCGGAGCCACCAGGTTGGTATTACTGCCAATAAATGCATCCGTACCGATCACGGTGCGGTGTTTGTTAACCCCATCATAATTACAGGTAATGGTACCTGCCCCCACATTAGCCCGCGGCCCAACCTCAGCATCTCCCACATAACTTAAATGCGGCAGCTTGGCGCCATTTTTAATATGGGAATTTTTAACCTCAACAAAATCTCCTACCTTAACCTGGTCCTCCAGCACACTGCCCGGGCGCAGATAGGCAAAGGGACCAATCTCACAATGTTTGCCCATTTGGGCTTGCCAGAGCCGGGAGCTTATCACCCGGCAGCCTTCACCCACCTGACTGTCAGTAATATAGCTGGAAGGACCTATCTCACAGCCGGATCCAATCGAGGTATTTCCCTGTATAATGGTGAACGGATAGATTATGGTGTCAGGATCAATCTTAACCAAACTATCAATAAAGGTGGTTTCCGGTGCCAGAATTGTAACCCCGGATTGCATTAGTTCCAGGCGTTTGCGCTGCTGTAAAACTGCTTCCGCCTGTGCCAACTGTACTCGATCATTTACTCCCATTATTTCTTCTTCATTACCAGCAGCCAGTGCTTCCACCTGACCACCATCATTCATCATTATCTCCAGAATATCAGTCAGATAATATTCACCCTGGGCATTGTTAGGATTCAATTCTGATAAAGCCTGAAAAGCTTCCTTAGCCTTCAAGGCATAAACACCCGTGTTGATCTCATTAATAAGCTTTTCTTCGGCTGTGGCATCCTTATCCTCTACCACCCGGCAAAATCTCGCCAGCTGGTCGCGGATAATGCGGCCATACCCCTTGGGGTTGACCACCGGGGCCGTCAATACGGTGGCCAGGTTGCCCCGCTCCCCATGATAAGTAAGCAGCTGCTTAAGGGTGTCACCGGTTAGCAGCGGGGTATCACCGGCCAGAACCAGAACCGTATCATCATCATTAACCTGGGGTTTGGCTTGCAGCAGAGCATGCCCGGTACCCAATTGTTCTGATTGAACAGCAAACAGGACATCCTGGCTTGCCAGCATGTCCTCTATTTGTTCCCGGCCATAACCTACTACTACTACAATATTGTCAACACCTGCACTTCGGCAGGCATCTATTACCTGTTCAACCATTGCCTTCCCAGCTACCCGGTGCATAACCTTGGGCAGGGAAGATTTCATACGTACACCTTTGCCAGCAGCCAATATTACAGCCGTTGTACCCAATTATTTTCACCTCGAGATTTGTCCCAGAACCCTTTCCGCCAGTTCCAGGTCAGATTGTTTGTCCACATCTACCCCTACTTCGGCATACGGGCTGATAATGCCTTTTCCGGTAATCCCCATTACCTTTTTAAACCGTTTTTCAACCGAGTGAATATTGAGCTGTCCGCACAAGTACCGCCAAACCAAACCAAATCCCAGCAAACGGGCCATGGCCAGGGGATTCTTTCGATTAGCTACCTGTCTTTTGCCCATTTCGGCGGCCTGATCTATAATTTCCGGACGTACCATGAAAATATTTCCCCCGGTAAAGGTACCGTCCTTTAGCTTGACATAAGTACGGGTTACTGCCGGATATTTAGCCTCATTAGTCTGTTTACTGGTCAGGGGGTAATAAAAGTCGGCTTCTTCCATTTCACAGCGATGCACAAAGTCATCCAGAGCGTCAGTGGTCAGAAAGGGAATATCGCCTGCCAGTACCAGAACCTTGGATGTGGTTCCTTCTTCCTGCAGCCGATGTAATCCATTCAGGAAGGTGTCAACTGCATCTTCTCCCGGTTCCGCGAATAATAATCCGGTATCCTGTTTTAATACCTCGCGTACGGACGGAGGCGCACAGACACATACCCGCCTTATCCGGGAACTGGCGCGCACTGCGTTCATTATATAGTAAATCATGGGGTAATTACCGATGATGATCAGTGCTTCGTTTTCATAAGGAGCCACTTTCCTGAGCTCCCCGGGAGTAACACCCCCGGCTAAAACCACCGCATCATATTGTATCAACAGTCATCGCCCCCATTTTGCTTGGTCAAAAGAAAGGATTTATTCATTACTTTCATCACTGTGTCCACGTTGGCGAAGTGTTTCCAGCAGTCGGTTCTCTGCATTATCTATATGCCTGGCGGCCAGTTCTTGAGCCAGTGAAATATTACGGTCAGAAATGGCCTCTACCAGGTCCTTATGTTCTTCCCATGCCTCTTTCATCCGTCCGGGTGAGCCTAATGAGGTGGTGCGGAAACGCTGAATTTGTTCCCGTAAATTGCTTACTATTTGCCACATACGGTCATTGCGGCTGGCTCGATAAAGAGCTTCATGGAACAGCGTATCATTCTCAACCATGGTCTCCAGGTCATTCTTCTCAATACACTCCCACTTTTGTACCAGCAGCCACTCTAACTTTTCCAGCTCGTCATCGGTTATTCGTTCACAGGCCAGACCAGCGGCTAACATTTCTAAAGAACCCCGTATTTCAAAGATATCATTAATATCCTTAAAGGAGATATCTGACACATAAGCACCCTTACGGGGAATCATAACTACAAAGCCTTCTAATTCAAGTTTACGAATGGCTTCACGTACCGGAGTACGGGATACTCCTAATTCCTCAGCCAGCTGGATTTCCATCATCCGTTCTCCCGGTTTTAAGATACCTGAAATAATCGCCTCCCGCAAGGTTTCAAATACAACTTCCCGCAGCGGTTTGTAGGTATCAAGCCTGACTGGGATCAATCTTCTTTCCATTACGCTTCACCTCCATCATAATGACCCGCTGATTGATTTCGAAATGAGGTCACCAGATAACATTCATTATACTCGTCTTTAAACTGGATATATGCTTTTTCTGCTGCTTCGGCGGTCTTAAACAACCCAAATACAGTGGGACCGCTGCCGCTCATCAATACCCCCTGGGCTCCCCTTTCCTGCAGCCGCTGCTTAATTTGTTCCACCAAGGGTACCCAAGAGGCGGTTATAGGTTCTAAACTGTTATACAGGGATCTGGCTATCTGCTCCCAGTCTCCAGCCTGCAAATTAGCCATCATTTCCCGAAATCCCGGGTCACAACTTTCCCCTCGGCGATCCCATTCCCGATAAATCTTAGCGGTAGAAATATTTATGGCCGGCTTAACCAGCACCAAGTATGGGATCCCCGTCACCGGAAGCGGGGTTAATTTTTCACCGCGGCCGGCTGCCAGAGCAGTTCCGCCCAGAAGGCAAAAGGGTACATCGGAACCCAAATGGGCAGCAAGTTCATACATCTGCCCGGCAGGTAATAATTGCCCGTGCAGTTGATTCATGCCCTTTAATACCGCTGCAGCATCGGTACTCCCGCCCGCCA
Source organism: Methylocystaceae bacterium (assembly GCA_050259135.1). Taxonomy (GTDB): domain Bacteria; phylum Bacillota; class Syntrophomonadia; order Syntrophomonadales; family JBLNAA01; genus JBLNAA01. The sequence goes on from JBLNAA010000061.1 coordinate 9,997, forward strand.
GACCAGCTCCCAGGGGAATCCTCTTTTCAATTAGGATATTAACCCCCTGATTAATACCTGTTAAGTCCAAATATCGAGCCGCTGATTGGTAAGCCAGATTAGACTCGTCATCACCCAGTCGAGGGTCAGTAGTATGTATTCGGATGCCAGGCAAAGCAGAGAGCTCCAGGTGAACAATATCAGTTAAACTGATCTGGTGCATTATGGTGACCAATTCATGAAAACCGTCATCCCTTAAGCCCAGTACCGCCAGCAATAAGTTTATTTTAGCCGGGGCAAACAGCTTGATGGACCCCTGATTAATCACCGTGAGGCTGCCCTCCTGCTCATACTATTTAGCGCTCATTATACCATAACAATAAAAAAACGGGTGCTGCACCTAACACCCGCCCAGTTTTTGTTTTTCTATTTTTCAACTATTTTTTCCTTCAAACCGCAGGCCAGATCCCACAGTTTGCAGCGAACCTCCACACCGGAATGATCATTATTCTCGCTGACCAGGCAAAAGGGCGGATATAGGACTCCCCACCAATTATGACCACCACCCTGACCAATAGTAACCGTAAGTGAAGTATAGCGTCCCGGGCTGAAAACAACTCCTCCATTGGTACGCCAGCCATAGTACTGTTCGCCAATGGCCGCTTGTACCGGATAATGGCAACCCTGCCGGACTATTTCCGCACCGGCTGCCTGCTCGATATCACCTAAGTGGGAGCCAATATATGCCACTGCCGCGTTACGGTCATTAATATCTGCCATATCGGTATTCAGATTTTCAAGCACCGCATCACG
>JBLNAA010000062.1:0-2542 GCA_050259135.1 Methylocystaceae bacterium
TTGCTAATGAGTCTTAATCATCATACTCTGTGCGGCTATTCTAAGTCAATGCAAGGAATAATTAACCACCATATTTCTACATCTAAACGCGAAAAGTATTTGCATAATGTAGATTATTGTTTCAAACTAAAAATGGCTTTTGTATACATAAATATGATGGGATTTTTGTGTTTAAAGCCATCGAGAAAAATATTGTTAAGGGAGGAATGTTCGTTGAGTAACGGTACGGAGGGTAAACCGTTATATGGCTCAGCAGTAAAGCGTGAAGGTTTTACAACTACGTTGGGAGCTATATTTGCTACTCTGGGTTCGGCTGTTGGCCTCGGTAACATATGGAAGTTCCCTTATCTCACCGGTGAGAACGGTGGGGCCGCCTTTTTAATTACCTATATTATATGCGTTTTCTTTATCGGTCTGCCGGTAATGATTTCGGAGTTTATCATCGGCCGTAAAGCACGTTCCAATGCCGTCGGATCCTATCGCAAGCTGGCTCCCGGCCAGGCCTGGATGGTTGGCGGCTGGATGGGTATAGCTTCGGCTTTTCTAATTATGGCTTTTTATACCGATGTCGCTGGCTGGGTTTATTCTTATGTGGCAAAGGCCGCTATCGGCGGCTTGAGTGGGCTGAATGCCGCCGGGACTGAAGCAGCTTTTGGCAGCCTGGTCGGCAGTCCAGTCACCCCTTTAATCTGGCAGTGGATAGTTCTGATAATTATCGCCATCATCATTATGGCGGGTGTCCAAAAAGGTATTGAACGGATGACCCGTACCCTGCTCCCCATCCTGTTTGTGCTGCTCATCATCTGTGACATACGTGCACTCACCCTGCCCGGAGCTTCGGAAGGCCTTTCCTTTTTATTCAAACCTGATTTTTCCAAGATAACCGGGGCGGTAATTCTCAGTGCTATGGGATTAGCTTTCTTTAAACTGTCAGTGGGCATGGGTACCATGACCACCTACGGCAGCTACATGACTGATGATGACAATATCTCCTCCACCGCTGTCAAGGTAGCTTTGTCTGATACCCTGGTCTCTATTCTGGCCGGTATCGCTATCTTCCCGGCAGTATTCGCCTTTGGTCAGCAACCGGGAGCAGGTGCCGGGTTACTTTTTAATACCATTCCCCTGGTATTCAACTCGATGCCTTTTGGCAGTGTTATCCTCTTCCTGTTCTTCTTATTGGCAGCTATAGCTGCTACCGGAGCAATGATCTCCTTACTGGAAGTACCGGTAGCTTACTTTATTGAAGAAAAGAAATGGGCTCGTAATAAGGCCACCATTATTTCGATATTAATCATGGGCGGCATGGGTGTTCTGGCCACCCTGTCCACCAGTATCTTATCCAAATCCCTGGTTTTAGGTAAAACCTGGTTTGACCTTTATGATTTTACCAGTTCCAACATTCTGCTGCCCTTAGGTGGTCTCATTATCTGCCTGTTTGTCGGCTGGAAATTAGGATCGCTCGAAATTTACAAGGAAGCTTCCAATAACGGTACGCTGGGCAACACCACTTTTATCAAGGTCTTTACTTTTATTGTTCGCTATATTGCTCCGCTGGCCATTGTTGTAGTCTTCCTGAACAGCCTTGGCATCCTAAAGTTTTAAAATATTTTTTACAGCGAAATAGATAGCAGTAAAGAGGAAAAGGTGTTCACACCTTTTTCTCTTTTTTTACCGGGAAATATCGAGCAATAATCATTTATAATAAAGATCAGATTTGAGCTTGGGCGGGGGAGGCTACCATTTTTGCAGGTTCATGTTCTGGCCAGCGGCAGTACTGGCAATGCCGTACTTATATCAATGGGCGGTACCAATATCCTTATCGATGCTGGTATCAGCACCCGCCGTATTGAACAGGGCTTGAACCAGGTTGGCCTGACCGCCGGCGAGCTTGATGCAGTACTAATTACCCATGAACATGCTGACCATATCCGCGGCCTGGATGTGCTGTCACGCCGTTACCGACTTCCGGTTTATACCCGTGCGGCCACCTGGGAGGCAATGAACCTGTCACCCCGTTTTCCCGCGGAATCCTGTCATGCCCTGGAGGATGCAGTAACGATTGGCTCTATAGAGGTCCTCCCTTTCAGGATTTCGCATGATGCGGCCGACCCGGTTGGCTTTTCCTTTTTTCATCAGGATAAAAAATGTGTGCTGGCTACCGATATGGGAATAGTAACCCCGGAAGCTAAAGCGGCTATTGCCGACGCGGATGTCATGATACTGGAGGCTAATCATGACCCCGCCCTGTTAGCAAATGGACCTTATCCCTATTATCTGAAACAGCGTATTCGCAGCCAGGTCGGTCATCTTTCCAATCAGGACTGTGCCTGCCTGCTAGGAAGTATCGATTTACCAAGCGGCGCCCACGTTTTTTTGGCCCACCTCAGCCAGCAGAACAATACCCCCGCTTTGGCTGAAAAAACCGTAGAAGATCACCTGACTGGCTGTGGCTGTGAGGTGGGACAGGAGATCATCCTCCACCGTACCTATCCAGAACTATGCGCCAGCCTAATTCTATAGAAATAGTGGTTGGAAGAGA
>JBLNAA010000063.1:0-16407 GCA_050259135.1 Methylocystaceae bacterium
TACATTTCCAGGTAATTTACTCGCATCCAGGCGTCCATGATAAAATAGCCCATCCCAAATTCAGTACCAAAGGTTTCGGTAAAGAACAATATGGATACCGCGGTTCCCAGAGCCAGACGGGTTGCCGTCAATACTTCTGAAAGGGCTGCGGGTACTATAATCTCGGTTAGAATCTGCAGTTTGCTGGCCCCCAGTGCCTGCAGCGAATGAAAGATCTCCTCAGGAATATCTCGGACCGCATCCCGTGAAGTGATGATAATTTGAAAGATGACGATGAGTACTATCATAATTAGCTTCGATGTCTCACCCAGACCGAATATCAGCATCACGATGGGCAGAAGCGCTATTTTAGGTACCGGATAGGTAAAATAGATTAGCGGCGATAGGAAGCGGTTTACTTTCTCAAAGGAACCCATCAGGAACCCTAAGGGAACACCAATAAGAATGGAAATAATAATTCCAGCCACAATCCGGCCCAGACTGTATAAAACATGAATCTCCATTTTGGATTTAAATATTTCTATAATGGTGGCAAACACCGCAAATGGCGAAGGAATTATCGGCAGTTTAAGCAGCCCGGATATGGCCCACCATATAACAATGAACACCACCAGACTGTACATTGCCCCTCGCCATTTATCTTTCGCAAACACATGAATCATCCTTTGTGTAGTATACTGCGCAAACGTATGGACATCTCATGATAATCTTCCCGGAAGCGCAGGTTGTCCAGCTGAAAACAGGGATTATCAACAATCTCCAGTATTCTCCCTGGTGTCGGTGAAAAAACTGCTATCTTACTGCCCAGATAAAGTGCTTCATCTACACTGTGCGTCACAAATATGGTAGTCACACCGTACTGCTGCCAGACCTCCAGAAACAAATCCTGCATCTCTTCCCGGGTAATCGCATCCAATGCTGAAAAAGGCTCATCCATTAGCAGCAGGTCGGGCTTCAGGATTAAAGCCCGGGCAATGGCCACCCGCTGCTGCTGGCCGCCACTCAGCTCTTTCGGATAGCGGGTCAAAAGGTCCTCAATACCTAATTGTTTTAGAATGTAGCAGCTGTACTCATCCAGAGTCGATTGACCGCTCTTTATTTTCTGCCCCAGCATGGCATTTTGATAGACGTTTTTCCACGGCAGCAGCCCATAATCCTGCAGAATCAGCCCTACCCGCTGTTCCTTCGGATTAACCGGTTTGCCATCAATCAGCACACTACCGGTAAAGTCAGTCACTATGCCGGATAAAACATGCAGGAACGTTGACTTTCCACAGCCCGAGGGCCCGATAAAGGTGTAAATATCCCCAGTACCGATGGTGATATTTATATCTTTAAGGGCCAGGACTTCATCATGGTTACTCTGGTACTTAACTGACAGGTCTTTTATTTCAATCACAGCAAATTTACCTCAGAATCTCATCATCCACCAGGTTTTTATATTCATAGCTGCCTTTAATCAGGCTTTTGGCCTGCATCCACTGGATAACATTATTTACTATATTGGGATCTGGTAGAGCTGCTTCCTTATAGGCCGGCAGCTGCATCGAAGCCTTTACCTCAGCCGGAAAACCCTGAGCCTGAATAATATAGTCAATATCCTCGGCCTTTGGTTTTCCCTGCAGATATTTGACCGCATCATTATAAGCTCTAAAAACGGCTTTAATTTCTTTCTTGTTTACCTGTAAGCTCTTGGTGGTGAAGGCAATTGCCCCGGCTTTACTGGCCATTTTATCAGTATCTATTAGAACGGTGGCTCCTTTAGTGACCGCCAGACCGGCCAGGGGATCAGGCAGGATGGCGGCGTCAATCTTTCCGCCCTGCAGCATTTCAAACCGGGTCGGCAATGGCGGAATAGCGACTTTCTTAACCTGTTCCGGCTTCAGCCCGCCTGCTTCCAGCATAGTATCGAGGGTATATTCCATTATGGTGTTAGTGGAGATACCGATGCTTTTACCCTGCAAACTCTTGATATCGGCAATACCGGAACTCTTACCGGCCATTAACTTGATATCACCATCATTGCGGGATATCATTTTCAGGCCGATACCACCTTCATTGGCAAACACTACTGCCAGTACATCGGTAATTACTCCGTCCAGCTGTCCGCTCTGCAGTGCACTGTCCCGGTCTTTGGCACTTTTAAAGTGCACTATCTTAACGTTGACTCCCTCTTTTTTGAAATAACCTTCTTTATCTGCTATTACAAAAGGAACTGATTCCACATCCGGCATAACTCCAATGGTGATGGTCTTGGAGGAAGACTTTTTCTGCTGGGTGGCTTCCTTGGTTTTGCTACAACCGACAACACTAAAAATAAACGATAGCAGTAGCAAAAAGACAATCGTCTTTTTCATGGCATTCTCTCTTTCTAATTTAGTATTCGCTTATGGGTTTACCATCTCTATGATTATGTGATACCGGTCTTTCTGTCAATATGCAGGCAACTTTTAATGGCTGCCAATTGCTGTGAAAACAGTTAACTTATATGTCATTGCGAGCTTGCGTTAGCAAGCGTGGCAATCCAAACTCCTGAATGCAAGCAAACTTATGACCAGAGGATTACGGACTGCCGCGTCGGCTATCGCCTTCTCGCAGTGACCGGTAAGTTTTCATTCATCGTGGTGGGTTTTAATCATGATAATTATCATCAAGAGTACGATATTTAGGAAACTAACCGCCACTTTTAAGGAATCTTTTTACCTTCAAACACTCCTGCTTCTTAAATTGGCAAAATAAAAAAGCAGCTTCACCAAAAAAACTAGAAGAAGCTGCTTTTTTTTAACTACCGATAATTTTTTATCGTCTTTTTAAATAACTTCTGCGATCTCCTCGGCACAATACTTTTCGCGCAGTTTTGGTTTCTCAATCTTACCGGTTGCATTGCGGGGCACCGGCTCAAAAAATACCAGGCGGGGTCTCTTATACCGGGGCAGTTCCATACAAAACTGCATCACTTCCTCGGCAGTTAAATTACGGTCCGGCTTTAACTCAATGACAGCGACCGCAATCTCACCCAGCCGGCGATCGGGTACTCCGATAACAGCAGCATCCTTGATATCCTGGTGGGCGCGCAGGAAATCCTCGATTTCTACCGGGAAGATATTTTCTCCCCCGGAAATAACCAGATCCTTTTTCCGGTCTACCAGATAGATAAACCCGTCTTTATCCTGCCGGGCCATATCCCCGGTATGCAGCCAATTATCCCTGAGGATCGCCTCCGTTGCCTCCGGATTTTTATAATACCCTTTCATAACCCCGGGGCCTTTAACCAGCAGTTCTCCCACCTTACCCCTGGGAACGTTCATGCCGTGTTCATCGATAATTCTGGTTTCCCAGCCATAGCCGGGAACCCCTATGGCCCCTACTTTATTGATGTTTTCCGTCCCCAGGTGAACACAGCCCGGACCGGTAGCTTCACTTAAACCATAGTTAGTGTCGTAATCATGATGGGGGAAGACCTTTTTCCAGCGCAGTACCAGACTGGGAGGTACCGGCTGAGCGCCAATATGCAGCAGCCGCCACTGACTCAGGTGGTAATCGTGCAGCTTTAATTGCCCACTGTCAATGGCATCCAGGATATCCTGCGCCCAGGGAACTAACAGCCAGACAATAGTGATACCCTCTTCCGACACTGCTTCCAGGACCCAGCGGGGATCAACCCCGCGCAGAAGGACTGCTTTGGCGCCAACCAGCAGGCTGCCAAACCAGTGCATTTTGGCACCACAGTGGTAAAGCGGGGGAATACACAGAAAGTTATCCCCATGGGTCTGGCCATGATGATTATTCTCGGTAAAACACGAAGCCACCAAGTTACTATGGGTCAAAATGATAGCCTTGGGTACACCCGTGGTACCCGAGGTAAAATACAGGGCTGCCTCATCATCATCAGAGATATTGATGCCAGGATCATTAACCGGCATCCCATCAATGATAGCCCGGTAACTCTCTGTTCCTGTTGGGCAATCCGTCCCTACGAAGATCAGGCTTTCCAGGCTGGCAATCTTATCGCGGATTTGCTCCACCCGCTCGACAAACTCCGGTCCGTAAACCAAAATCTGAGCCTCCGCCGTTTCCAGACACCGCTTGATCTCATCAGCGGAAAAGCGGAAATTTAACGGGACTGCCAGGGCACCGGTTCGCAGGATGCCAAAATAAATCGGCAGCCACTCCAGACAGTTCATCATCAGCAGAGCTACCTTATCACCCTTTTTAACGCCACGCAGCTGCAGGGCCTGGGCAAATTGATTCGCCTCCTGGTCAAATTCCTTCCAGGTTATCTCACGGCGTATATTTTTTAATGGTTCACGTTCTACTAAACTGATTTCTTCAGCGTACAAGCTGGCATTGCGGGAAAGTATATCGGTTATCGGCATTGCCGGTGGCCTCCTTGGTCATTAAATTGGTTCTCTCTCTGGATTATAAAAATGGTCATAAAAAAATAAGCCCCCTACCGTTCTCCCATACTACCGGCTCCTTCCGTATTAAACTGTCGATCCAAACCTGGTAAACTTACAAGCCAACCATTCTACGTAACTACCGTGCTAATATTATAACACTATGATCAAAGTGAAAAAAGGATGCAAGAAACACTTTAATCTAGCCCCGCTATGTTGGTAGGAGATATCTCTTCCTGATGGTAAGCAGGTTATCCTCAAATGCGTATGTTTCGGTGTATCCATTATTTGTGCGTGGCCTAAAAAGCCCCTTTTAGTTAAAATATTCAGTAATCTTATACAAATCTTCGGTCACGACTGTTTGAATGAAAATTGAAACAGGCATTGGAGATTGATGAATTTCTGTCACGCGGATAGGGATCATTGGTCTATTCGAAGCAAGCGCCGGGTGGGTAACCAACAATGATTACCTGCCTTTTTATTTAGAAGGAGGGATGCAGAAACAGTCTTATATGCTGAATTCCGGTCTGTAATTGACCGGGAGCGGGGGAACCACTTTATTGGGGTGAATTCACCGGGTCTTCTGGTGATAGGGCTGCCCTGGCCCGAATCCGTCAGCTAACCTCGTAAGCATCAAAGGGAATGGGGGTTAAAAGAATACATCAACCACCTTTTCCCTGCCTTGGCACTGGTAATATTCCAATGGAACTGATGATGTGTACCAGTATTAGAGGAGGGATTTATTTTAATGTTTACTAACCAGAGCATTATCGACGAATGCAGATTCACTGAGCTAAATAATGATGCCCGCATCTACAACACCAATGCTGATCTCATTCCTTCCGGTATAATGCGCCAACAGGAGATTCGTGAGCAGCAATTGCTAATCATGGGGCTGCTAAATGCCACCCCCCGGGAGTGGAATGACTGGAAATGGCAACTAAAGAACCGTATTCAACATGTAAGCCTATTAAAAGAGATTTGCCGTTTATCTATGGTCGAAGCTGAATATGTAAGCCTGGTTGGTCAGGAGTACCGGTGGGGAATATCACCGTATTATGCCTCCCTGGCAGCTCTTGATCCTAAACGCAATGCCTGCTATAAACAATCGGTTCCCGACCCCAGAGAATTGATCGAGGGCGGGGAGCTTGACCCCATGCACGAAAAAGAATCCTCGCCGGTTCCCTGTGTAACCCGACGCTATCCTGACCGCATGATAATCAACGCTACCAACCAGTGTGCCATGTACTGCCGCCATTGTCAGCGCCGCCGCAATATAGGCGAATATGACCTGCATGCCCGCATGACCAACCTGAAAGCGGCCCTGCAATATGTAGCTGACCATTCCGAGATTCGTGATGTTTTAATAACTGGCGGCGATGCCTTGCTTTTAAGTGATAAAGCTTTAAACTGGATTCTTCAGGAACTCAGGATTATAAAACATGTCGAGATTATTCGGCTCGGCACCAGGGTTCCGGTTACCCTTCCCCAACGTATAACCCCTCAGTTGTGCCAGATACTAAAAAAATATCCCCCCATATATATAAACACCCAGTTTAACCACCCACTGGAGGTTACGGAAGCAGCTCGTGATGCCTGCAATAGATTATTTGAGGCCGGGGCTGTACTCGGCAATCAGGCAGTATTGTTGAATGGAATCAACAATGATTCGGTGATAATGCGCAAGTTAAACCATGAACTGCTGAAAATCAGAGTACGCCCTTATTATATTTTCCATGCCAAAAACGTCGTCGGTACCAAACATCTGCAAACCAGTATCCAATGCGGGATTGATATTATAAAAAGCCTGCGCGGACATACCTCGGGATTGGCGGTACCTACCTTTGTGGTAAATGCTCCCGGCGGGCTGGGAAAGATTGCGGTAATGCCCGAGACGATAGTCGAAGCCACTCCTAAGCAGGTAACCCTGCGCACCTGGGAAGACCGTCTGGTAACGATTGAAGAGCCTTAAAAGGTATAAGGGGGTTGGTAAAGAATGAACTATTTAAACACGGCTTCTTTTCAGGATGATACGATGGGCGGCTATACCGACCAGACTATTCGGGCAAACAGGGTTAACCCGGAATTATATGATAAATATCAAGTTAAACGTGGTCTAAGAGACCTGGATGGACGAGGAGTCTTGGTTGGTTTGACTGAGATAGGTGAAGTCCATTCTTATATTGTAGATGAAAATGAATTGATTCCGGTACCAGGAAGGTTATTATACCGGGGAATAGATATTAATGACTTAACCGCCGGTTTTCTTAAGGAAAGCCGCCATGGATTTGAAGAAACTGCGTATTTATTGCTCCTTGGGACTCTGCCAACTGTTAGCCAGCTGACCGAGTTTAAGCAGATGCTGGCTGAATATCAAAGCCTGCCGGATTTCTTTACCCGGGATATGATTCTGCACGCGCCTGGTAAAGACTTGATGAATATTCTGGCTCGTACGGTACTGGCTCTTTACAGCTATGACGATAATGCTGACGATATATCGATTAGTAATGTCCTGCGGCAGTGCATTCGATTGATAGCCTGCTTCCCGTCCCTTTCGGCGCACGCCTATCAGGCATTTACCCACTATTACGAAAGTAACAGTCTTTGCGTTCACCATCCCCAGCCCGATCTGGATATTGCCGAAAATATCTTATATATGCTGCGTCCTGATTGTTCGTTTACACCGCTGGAAGCCTCGATACTCGATCTTCTGTTAGTTCTGCATGCTGAACACGGAGGGGGTAATAATTCCTCGTTTGTGACCCACGTAGTTTCATCATCAGGTACTGACACCTATGCTGTTATGGCCGCAGCACTGGGCTCTTTGAAAGGTCCGCGTCACGGCGGTGCCAACATTAAGGTCGTTCAAATGATCGATGATATGAAACAAGAGATTCGTCATTGGGATGATGATGAGGAGATAAGCCAGTATCTGCTGCGTTTAATAAACCGGGAAGGTTTTGATAAAACCGGTCTTATCTATGGGTTTGGACATGCGGTATATTCCGTTTCCGATCCCCGGGCAGTTATTCTGAAAAACCAGGCTCACAAGCTGGCTCAGGAGAAATCTGCCGAGGACGAATTCAGGCTTTATCAAAAGGTGGAAGAATTAGCTCCTCAAGTAATTGGGAAGGTTCGGAGGATATATAAAGGAGTAAGTGCCAATATAGACTTATACTCCGGTTTTGTCTACAGCATGCTTAACATTCCCCGCCCAATGTATACACCGCTTTTTGCCATTGCACGTATTGTGGGCTGGAGTGCACATCGAATCGAGGAACTGGTTAATGAGGGGAAGATAATCCGCCCTGCATATAAAAGTATTGCTCCGCACCGCGGGTATATTTCTCTTAATAATCGATAAAGTGTCTTGATAAAACTGGAGGGCTAAGCCCTCCAGTATTTTACTTATTCAAAGTAACCCAACACCGCTTGATACTGCGTTTTGTAACGTTAAAATGTATTTGACCATTGGCTGCTTAATTCGGGGTCATTCTGTATGACCAGTATGAAAATGAAAGCACACATTATTAGCATGGCTAAGCCAAATAACAGTATAATGCCTCCGACTACTTTTCGCCGGGTATTATTTAAATCATTACCTTCCCTATCAGGGTAAACAGCTCTCACTACTACCGTACCCGCAATAATATCGTGCAGAGCCTGCTTGCGGCGGGTAAAAGCTGCCGGGATAAAGCCGGTGCAAATCAATAAATATGATAAAAGCGTGGCCAGGCTCCTCCCGGTAGCCCGCCAGAATGATATACGCTTACCTTCTTGATCGGTTACTTTGATCGCCATTAGAATTTTGCCCGGGGTCCCCATCAAAGATGAGGATTCAAAGATGGCGTTATATAACCATAATGCTATGGGATAAAACAACATTCCAATAATGATGGTTACTGCCATCACATCTTCAAATTTACTTTTCAGAAATGGTATTGTGGGGACGGCAACCAGTACGGCCAGCAAAAAAATCACATACAAAAGTGCCCCCAAAATAAACCCGTCAATTTGGATTGCCCACACCCGATTCCAAAAGCCAGCGTAGAGCGGTCCCTGACATCCACTGCATTTGGTCTGAAATCTAGAGGTTTCCTGGCGGCAGTAGGGACAGATAACGGATCCCGCTGTACCAGAGGGGGCAATAACTCGGAGCGGCTGGCTTACCCGTCGCGGAGCTTCCTGCGCCGGTGCGAAACGGCATCCAAAGGTGGTACATCCGCCATTTTCGTTCCAGCAATCCTGATGATGAGGGTTACCGCAGCCGGAACAAATAATCGCTTCCCCCTCATTCTCGATAAATTGCTGGCAATACGGACACTTTTTCCCCCCATAATTAGCTTCCATTGGGTACTCCTCTCCACCAATTCAGATTTTATAGTAAATAGATGGCCTAAAATCTCCGCTTTGGTAATTTAGGGTTATAGGGATGCTCTTTCGCCAATCCGCTGGCCAGGCCGATGCCAAGGCCAATAAAAGTAACCGTAACTGCAGCACTTTGATCACTGGTTAAGCCAATTACCCCCAAATTACCGCATAATGCTCCGCCCATCATTCCCCCAACCAGACCGCCCAACATACCTGCTGACATTTTGGCACCGCTGCCGGTGATGACTGCAGCCGCCAATCCCAATATTAAACCAACACTCCCCCAGCTAAACGCTCTAATCAGTGTCAGCATTAAAAGATCAACCACCAGTGATAGGTGGAACAAATCAAACAATACCTGCACCATAATACCGCTTAACGCACCGCCAACCAGACCAAAGCCCAGAGAGACGAAGCCAAATTTGATACCTTTTGGCCATCGATAGAAGGAGCCGGTGTGTAAATAACCTACCATTAAGCCGATTAACGCCCCGGGAATGGCAGCCGAAAAAATACCCGGTCCCAGGGCATATTTATAGGGATCATAAAAGGACAGGTCTTCTGGCAGGAGATAAGCAGCCAAAAACCACCCTAGAAGCCCGCCCACTCCCCCGACTATTCCTACCAACCAGAACGGGACTGGAGGTTCATGACCGCTAATAACTGAATTCGCGCTTGGTTTTGATACTCCGGGCAAAACTCGCACTTCCGTTCGATTACCAATTTCTTTTTTAAATACAGCTGGAATTTGATTTTCCGGAACAACCTCACTCTGCGGGAGTAATTCTATCTCCATCTGCTCAATCTTTAAATCGCTCATTGATATTTCTCCATTACAGCAGGTCGATATCGAGATCATCTTCATTGGTTACTGATATTTTGGCTTCGTTTTCACTAAGATCGATGCTGATAGGAGCTGTCCCGTTATTATCTGCCAGGGGTAGGCACCAGGAATTTCCTTTATCAGGTCGATATAAATCTATGTTCCCAATAGGAAGAAGTGCACCGTTTTCCCTGGCCCAATGTGCCGCGGTTGTATTAACCGGACTGCGGGTGTTATACACCTGATACTGTATCATCTGACCGATTTGAATAATAATATCAGCGAGGGTTTCACTGGCAGCCCAATAGTCCCCCACGCAAATCCAGTCCCCAAAATTGGGGTGAAAGATTTCAGTTTTCATCAGACAGCGCGGTTTTAGCCTGGGGTATTCTCGGTGCAGGTAAATCTCAGCTTGATGAAAATTGTTTTCTACTGGTCTTTGCAGGCGATTGTCCCAGCGCAGCCCCTGTAAATGGTAGGTAACTAAATAGCGGTCAGGAGGCCTGCCCTCTACCGGCTCTACGATGATGTTCGGATGTCCGGTGAAATAGTTTTGTATTTGTTCATAATCAGCGGCCAAACGCCGCTCTCTCGGTGTCACATTAATTCCTCCCACCCAAAAACTGCGCTTTACGTTTTAGGTGTAACCGCTATTAATCGGTTTTATCTTCGGAATGAGAAGTTATGGCTTCATCTACCTTTTCCGCCAGATCCATTATCATTTCATAAGCTAGCTGGACCAACTCTGGCATAGTAGGCGGATGCTCCCAGAACTCCTGGCTCGAATACGGCAGCGGATAGGTTGCTGGAGGCTTTTCATGGCCGAGCATTAATCCAAATCCGGACGAAACCAACAACCCCAGTACCAGAATAGTAACCAGCATCCGAGGCCTTCTCTTGATGCTCGTTTTTCCACCAGGATTGATGTTTATTTCCGGTACTGTCACTGCTGCAATTAACTTACCATCTACCTCAATGGGAAGCGATGTCACCTGACCATTGGACCAGCCGAAAACCCCTGAATAATCCCTGATGGGATCAACTACATAAGCGATCTGCCAGGGCAAATCAAAAAAATTCTGGTGAATAAATAAATCGTGACTTGATAAAAACACCCCAAATCCCGGGTGCGTATGAAACCACCCTACCACCTTTAAATCAGGATAACTGGTTTCCCGTTCGCCGTTCATCTGCTCCCAGGACTTATGTGTAAAAGTCAGACTCGATTGTGCGGCATCGGTGTAAAGGGCTTTTATAAACGCCTTTACCTGCAATTCTGTTTTATGATTGCCATTTACCAATGAACCAAGCAAAATACCGCCCAGTTCATGTTCGGTGTCACTGAGTGCCAACTGCCGAATTTCATTTACCACGGCCTTCCCCATGCTTACCTGCACCGGGTTAGTATTATTGGCAATTAATTTATTTATTGACCAGCTGCGAATCCTTCCCATCTTAACCTCCCTACGGCTAGTGGTCCAGGTTTCTCAGTACCTTATCGGCATCACCAATCAGCTCAAAATGGCAGACACGCCCGTTGCCTTTGCCGGTAATAATATCAAAAGGAGGAATACCGATTTGATCTAGGGTCTTATCAAGAAATGATTCCCCGCCTGATATCCGGTGAGTAAGTACAGGGGTCCGAGTACTTCCGCAAACTGGGCAGCGAGCTGCTTCTTCCGTTACTGTACCCAGAACCCGAAAAAGCGGTTGATAGGATTGGCATTGCCGGCATTCAAGGCCAATTACTAACTCCCGTTCCAATTCCATGATGGCTTCGGTGCCGATCTCGCTTCGAATGATCGTTAATATTTCATCTAATCTTGTATCATAAACACTATTGGATATTTGCTTGATTTCTTCATAAGTCTCATGGCTTAGACACTGATCCTTACGGGTATATTCGGTTACATAGCTATCGTGAGTAATACCATTGTAAAACCAGCCTTTTCCGGCTAAAGTCGGCAGGTCAGAACGGTTATGCAGTAACTTAACCGCCTCCTGAACCTGAACCCCGGCGATTATTGACGCCGAGGTCGGGGTGGTCGGTACCTTTCCAGATTCCATTTCACTGCGGCTTAGTAAGGTACACGACCTTCGCTGATTTAACAAACGATAATCTTCTTCATTCATCGTGCATTCATAGCAGGTACCCTCAGGGGGGACAAATACCCGGACAATCCCCAAAAGAGCCTCTATCGCACCGTCGATCCAGGGCCTGCCCACTTTCCAGCAGGATTGGTTGATGGCTAGACGTGCTTCCCGATTATCCAGGCAGCCGATAACGGTATCCGCCCAGCGAAAAACTCCCAGCCCCAGATTGATGACTACGTCAGCACTCATCCCCACGGTTTTACAGTCAGGATTTATTAATTGAACCTGTTCGGCAGCTACCATCGCCTTGGATTTTCCCTCATGTTCTGATCGGTAGAGGATAGAACGTGAAAGGTTAGAGTTCTCAATGGTATCAAGATCTACTATTAAAATATTGCCAACACCAAGCAGAGCCAGATTTTTTAATACCTCGTTGCCGAGAGCACCAGCTCCAACCACCAGAATACGGGCCTGATGCAGTCTTTCCTGATCCCACCAGGGAATAAGCCGGAGGCGGCTGTATCGATCCTCAGCCGCATTTTTAATGGTTATCCCGGCGTTATTTGGCTCCGAAATGTGGTTATTGTCTTTCGTCACCATAATATTATTCTCACTTTTTAACCGGCAGTAATTTCCGGCTGTAGCCTAAGCAAATCCCCGTCTTTTACATTGGCTCCAGCCAGGGTCTGTTCATCACTTAACTGTTTTCCTGATGCCTTATGGATAAATTTGTAGCTGATAGGCTGGCCGTCTGGCCCGCTGGCCGGTAGGTTCATCATCTGAATCAATTTACTGATAATACGGCGTACTGGTGCGTCGTCAGGTAAAGATGCCTGCTGCTCCTTATTGCCAGTCACATCGATTATCATTACACTTATTTTGGCCATGCTGGCTCCCCCTTTTAAACCTGCGTTTATTTCAATTCGATCTCGATGTCATCTATGCTTTCGCTGTCTTTGGCCGCCCGGCGTCCACGTATTACCATCCAAATCGTAATCCCAATCCCAATTAAGAACAGGATACCGGCCACCGCCCAGATAACTCCCCATTCAAACTTATCCTTCCTGGCCTTTGCTTTTTTATCATTGACCTCTTTAGATACAACGCTCTTACCGTCATTTCCCTTTACCGCATTGGTATTGTCCAGAGCCATATCGGCGGCAACTTGTTGTTCCTTAAGAAAACTATTGATGGTCTTTACCGGGATAGCAAATCCGATACCGGTCGAAGCATAAATTATAGCACTGTTAATCCCCACTACTTCACCAAATTGATTAATCAGCGGCCCACCGCTGTTCCCAGGGTTTAAAGGAGCATCGGTCTGAATGACCTGTCTTCCGTCCAGGTCTCGGTTCACGGTACTGACAATGCCCTTGGTCACTGTAAAATCCAGACCATAGGGTGCTCCGATGGCCATAACTGCCTCAGCCTGTTCTACCTTACCGCTCCCCAACCTCAGAGTCGGTAAATTTGTCGCTGAAAGCTTCAGTAAAGCTAGATCCTTTGCTTTATTACTGGCCTTTACCGCTGCCCGAACCATCGAACCGTCAGCCAGTTTAACCGTAACCTCTTTCTTATCACTCACCACATGGGCATTGGTTAGGGCATATCCTTCGGGACTGATAATAAAACCGGCTCCGATAGCTGATCCCGCATCCTGGCCGGAGAGAATACATATAACACCCGGTTTATCCTGCTGGACCAGGATTTGCCAATCCACTTCGGCATTTGCAGAATGATTAAACCCCCGGGAACCGAGCAAGAAAACAAGGGTTATTACCAGTAACCAGATTGATTTCAAGCGATAATTGAACATATTGGGGCTGCTCCTTCCAGAATGTTCACATGATAAACTTCATATTCAATCTATTTCTCATCCTAAAACTACTTAATTGGACAAATTTGGATTAAATCCTCTATAGGTATGCGGAATAGATATAATCACATTTATGGAAACCAATAAATACTATCCAGATCACGGTGATTCCTGTCAAGCCAACAATAAAAAGGAAATTGTCGTGACGGCGTAGAAGCTAGGGAATAAAATTGTTTGATGGGAGGATTATAAATGTTTGAAGAGGTCTTGACCGAAACCTTTAACGTCTTCCTAAAAAATATTAAACGTTATGCAATTTTAGCTCTGATCATCGCTCTGCCTATTTATGCCCTAAATATTGGATTACAAGGAATTACTCGGGGATTTGACAATCTTAATAATGCTGCAGTCGGTTTTGAAATGCTTCACAACCTGGGGAATACGGAAGCAATGGATCAACTGGCGGAACAAAGCCAGGAACAGCAGAAAAATATGACAGACTTCACTAGTACAAAAACAATAGCCTTTTTCCTGGGCGTTTTGTTATTAGGTATCCTTGGCCTGGTGGGAGTTATTGCGGCTACTTATGTAACCGATGATATCTATCAGCTGCGTGAACAATCCTGGAAAATGATTTTGGCCCGAGCATTTAAAAAGCTCCCCGGCCTGGTTGCTATTGCATTTATCTCGGGTATAGCGATAGTTATCGGTTTTGTTCTGTTAGTCATTCCCGGTATTATTTTAATGGTCAAATTCTCATTATCACTGCCTATCTACGTTATGGAGGATATTTCTATAACCAGTGCCATATCCCGCAGTTGGCAGTTAACCAAGGGCAAAGGCTGGGCTATTTTTTTAGTTAATCTGATTTTTTTCATACTTATAGCTATTGTTTCAGGTGTTATCGGTATGCTCCTGGCAATGTTCGGCGTTGCAGTTCCCCATCTGGCATCAGTGTTAACTATTAATTGCATTACTACCGTAATCCAATCATTACTGGGATACATTGTCATCATTGCTGTATTTCTTTTCTATGGAAAAACGGTGGGGCTTATTGCCATGAAGGGTAAAATGGAACCTGAATGGGAAGCCCCCAAGCCTTCGTTTTAAAAGATAATCAATAAACAAAAGAGCAGCCGAATGGCTGCTCTTTTGTTTATAACCTCGTCAACGCAGTTAACACTGGCCTATTTTACCCTAAGCATGCTTGTTTAACTTCTGCCCTTCACCTACTCCGTTTTGAGGTCAAATCTTTTCAAACTGAGTGAATTGGTTACCACCGAGAAGGAACTAAAGGCCATAGCTCCCCCAGCAATGATTGGGTTCAAAAAACCCAAGGCAGCAAATGGAATGCCGATGATATTATAAATAAATGCCCAGAATAGATTTTGCTTAATCTTAATAATGGTCTTACGCGAGAGCCTGATAGCTGCCGAAACAGCTCTTAAATCTCCGCGCATCAAAGTGATATCGGCAGCCTCGATGGCTACGTCAGTACCTGTTCCCACTGCCATACCTATGTCGGCGGTCACCAGAGCTGGTGCATCATTGATGCCATCACCCACCATAGCTACAATTTTCCCAGACTGCTGAAGTTTTTGGATCTCTTCCGCCTTGTTTTCGGGCAGTACCTCAGCCAGGATATTCTTAATCCCCACCTGGGTGGCTATTGCCTTTGCGGTTCTGAGGTTATCTCCGGTAATCATATAAACCTCAAGACCCATCTTATTGAATTCCTCAATAGCCTCACATGAGGTTTCCTTTAGGGTGTCCGCAACCGCAATAATTGCTTCTAATGAACTGTTCACCGCCATCAGCATGGCTGTTTTACCCTCATCTTCCATACCTCTGATCTGGTTTTCAACATCACCCAAATTTATATCTTTCTCAGCCATAAGCTTTCTGGTTCCAAGATATAATTCTTTCCCCTGTATTTCGGCGTAAATTCCTTTGCCGGGAATGGCTTCAAATTTCTCAGGATCAGACACCTGCCCCAGGTGGGATAAACCATGCTGGTAAATTGCTGCTGCCAGCGGATGTTCCGACTTCTTTTCAGCTATGGCAGCCATTTCTAATAGTTCGCTGTCATTCATGCGGCCAATCGCAATGATATCGGTTACTTCGGGTTCTCCTTTGGTAATAGTTCCGGTTTTGTCTAAAACAATGGCATTTAATTTATACGCTGTCTCCAGGTGTTCACCGCTTTTTATTAGAATGCCATTTTCAGCACCTTTTCCGGTGCCAACCATGATTGCGGTAGGGGTGGCCAGGCCTAATGCACACGGACAAGCAATAACCAGAACCGCAACGGCACTAACAATGGCTCTGGTAAGATCTCCGCTGATTAAATACCAGGTTCCGAAAGTCAGCATGGCAATCCCGATCACAACTGGAACGAAGACAGCAGAAACTTTATCTGCGAGTTTTTGGATGGGAGCCTTGAAGCCCTGAGCGTCTTCAACCATTTTTATGATCTGTGCCAGCACTGTATCTTTGCCGACCTTAGTGGCTTTAAACTTAAAGGTTCCGTGTTTATTTATGGTGGCGCCAATCACTTGATCTCCTGCTGCCTTTTCTACAGGCATACTTTCCCCGGTAAGCATTGATTCATCGATAGAGGAACTGCCCTCGATGATTATTCCATCCACGGGTAATTTTTCACCCGGTCTGACAATAATCAAATCACTAATCTGTACCTCATCCAGAGCAATGTCCACTTCCTGTCCATTCCTAACTACACGAGCTGTCTTTGGACTAAGCCCCATGAGTTTTTTGATTGCTTCCGAGGTTTTCCCTTTGGCGACTGCTTCCAGATACTTGCCCACCAATATTAGAGTAATAATGGTAGCACTGGCTTCAAAATATAAATCTTTCATCATGCCCAGGGAAGCTTCCTGGTAAAAAAC
>JBLNAA010000064.1:0-3241 GCA_050259135.1 Methylocystaceae bacterium
ATGTGGCTCTATTCCCCACCAGAGAAGATGTGGTCTTCTGCCCCGATAAGCTGAAAGAAATGAAAAATGAATTTGCCAGTTATTTACCTGAATACAGCAAGTGGCAGTCAATTATTCAAGTATATGACCTGGCTAAGTTAGGAAAAGAATTATGGCTTGATGCGGATATCAAGAACCACAAAACAGCTTGTTTCTTCGCTGACATTGAAAACTTCCCGGCTGATAAAGGGGATTAGAAAAAATTAGAATGTGGAATGTGCACATTAAAAACGGACGGATCAACCGTCCGTTTTTTTAGTCTCAAATGAAAACCTCCAGGCGATACATCACCTGGAGGTTTTCACAAATTATCTTTTCCCATAAGTTTTTCCCAAACAAAGTTACCTATTTTTTGCCCTTTCCGGTCATATGTTTGACTTCCAGCTTATAAACTTTGGCCTTGGCTCCGGCCTTTTGGATATATTTAATTCCAGCCTCCATATAATTCGCCGAGAACTTTTCCAGCAGAAGCATAAATATTTCATTCTTGTCTTCTACCTCAGAGATTTCACCAAAGGCAATAACACTCTTAAATTTGGTATTAAAATCATCAGGGATTAACTCCACATCCGTGACCACACAGAAAGATGCCTGGTGTCTATAGGCAATATTATCCAGTTTGTGCCCGGTTAATGCGGAATGAAAATAAATATTTCCGTCTCTATACAGAAAGCTTACCGGTACTCCGTAAGGCCATCCGTTTTCGTCGACTGTTGATAAGATACCATACTCCGCTTTGTTCATTACTTCAAGCATTTCATCCTGGGTTAGTGTTTTGTCACTTCTTCTCATTTCTCTAAACATAGAACTACCTCCGTTATTGAAATTTTTATTTGAAGAGCGAAAAAACTGATGAACATACTGAACCAAGTGGTGATGAAGAAGATACCAATTAAGTAAATAAAGACGAATATAGAGATAACTAGGGTCACCTTTTTGCCAAAAGCAACCCTAGTTATAGTTCAACAGAATAACAGTATATTGTGGTCCATAAAGGATCTACCAGCCATATAATTCTTTACGATCTTTATATAATTGCTCTCTAAATTGTGGTGCAGCAATATTTATTAAAGCTTCGGCTCTCTGCATATTGGTTTTACCTTTAAGGTGAGCAATTCCGTATTCGGTTACAACATAATCAACATCGTAACGTCCGGTGGTTGCTGCCTGTCCGCGCTCCAGAGCGACACAAATCCGGGACAGGGTTCCTTTGGCGGCAGTAGCCGGCATAGCGATGATGCTCTTTCCGCCTTTGGAGTTAGCAGCTCCTCTTACAAAGTCTACCTGACCACCCACGCCGCTAAACTGGCGTGGTCCCATCATATCGGCAGCAACCTGGCCTAATAAATCTACTGACAAAGCGCTGTTAATAGATATCAGATTATCATTTTGGCCAATAATGATAGGATTATTAACGTAATCTACCGGGTAACCTTCGATCATAGGATGACCATCCATCCATTCATAGAATTTTTTCGATCCCATGGCAAAAGTTATCACGATTTTACCATTGTGCAGATTTTTTTTGCTGCAATTGATTACCCCAGCTTCAACCAGGTTCATTACTCCGTCAGATACCATTTCTGAGTGAATACCCAGATCTTTTTTATCACCCAGGAAACTGAGCACGGCATCAGGAATAGCACCTATACCGAGCTGCAGGCAGTCACCATCCTTAATCAGGCTGGCAATATTACTGCCAATGGTTTTTTCTACCTCTCCAATCCTGGGAGGAGTCAGTTCCAGCAGCGGTAATTCACAGGGTACAAAAAGATCAATCTCTTCGACCTTAATATTAGACTCGCCGCCGGAATGAGGCATATTGGGGTTAACTTCAGCGATAACAGTTTTGGCACTCTTTACGATCTGCCGGGTATAATCTACGGATACACCGAGATTTACATTACCGTATTTATCGGGTGGAGAAACAGTTATCAGGGCAACGTCTACCGGCAGTACTCCATCGCGGAAAAGTCCAGGTACCTGATAGAAAAAGCAGGGGGTGTAATCAGCTCGGCCTTCAGCCACTGCCTGGCGGGTTGGACCACCGGCAAAAATGGCATTATGACGGAATGATTTAGCGTTTTCAGGCAGACAATAACGTCCCTTGCCCATAGCTACCATGTGAACTACTTCCACATTTCTTAATTCGTCAGCCCGGTCAACCATGGCATCAACTAAAAGCTGAGGTTCACCGCAGGCATGTCCTAATACCACACGATCCCCTGACTTAATCGCTTTAGCTGCTTCTTCGGCTGATACAATTCTATCCTGATAGTATTGTAGCCAGGTCAATTTGAATGCTCCTTTCCCAATTAATGTTCCTTAAAGAAACATTAATTAAAAAGTTCTTAAAAAAATGGGTCAGTAAAAGATAAACAGATAAGCTTGCGAATTATTATAACCACACTATTTAATTAGATACCTGTAAAAACTTAACTAATATAATCTGCTATTTCCGTAATCGGAAATTAGATCAGAGTATCAGGGTCAATACCGCAGATGCGGCGGGCCAAAGCCTTTTTGGAATCCAGGTTGGCCAGACGCTGGATCATAATGCGCTGAGCCTGAGGCGAACCGGCACCATGCATGGATTCGGTCAGGTAACCTACTGCAATGGAACCCATGGTGATGGTCTCAATCAGGCGCAGCATCCGCTGCCGGTCGGTGGTGGGGAACTTGGCATCCCCGGCCATTAACTTATGGCACCATTCGCCGACTTCCGGTGAATTAAAATCAGCATCCGAAGGCATGGTGGCTACCAGACCACCGGCGATATCCTGAGCGATACGGGCAATTTCATAGGGGAAGCGGGTAACGTTCTGCTTGCAGACGTTGGCCAGCATCATATCAATCAGGTAGTTGCCGGCAGCAGTCTTTCTGCCTTCCGCCGAGCAGGCAATACCGCTGGAGTACAGGGTCTCATTTAAATGAATCATCTCGATCAGTTTGTCTTTTACATGGGAAGCCTTGGCCGCCCCATTGTATTCTGCAATTGCAGCTGCAGCACCAATCAGAACATCACCGTTGCCGACTTTGCAGCCGCCGTAGGACTGACGATGGTAACCGGCAAACCGTTCTACCAGCATACCGGAAAAATCAATTTCACCGCACATGAAAACCCGTTCCCAGGGAATAAAGGTGTTGTCAAAGATGATGATTGCTTCCTGACCGCCGTAGTTGACATTGCCGCTGTCAATAT
>JBLNAA010000065.1:0-13968 GCA_050259135.1 Methylocystaceae bacterium
CAACTAGCTGCATAAACTGCTAAAAGATAAGACGGCAGGAGCTTTGTTCCTGCCGTCTTTGTTTACCTAATGCTGTTAATTGCTGCCTTCAACCCCCTCAGTACCTACCCCTCCCCTCTTGATCCTGCTTTGATTATAGTGAAAGCAGGCTTATAATTATTAATTAAATGATAAGTTGTCTTCAATCATCGGATAATGGAGGAATTATGGTGTCCACCAGAAACGAAAAACGACTCTTTCATCTGGTTAGGGAGGCCAGTTTACGATATAGGATGCTGGAAAATGGAGACCGCATTGCGGTAGGGGTGTCTGGCGGCAAGGATAGTCTAACCCTGCTCTACGCTTTCCACCTGCTTAAGCGGTATACTCCGCTGCAATTTGAGGTAGTAGGCTTGACCCTTGACCTCGGTTATAACCAGGATTTTTCTGCAGTAGCCGATTACTGCCGAGAGCTCAATATTGATTATCAGGTAATTCCTACTAATATTGGCCGGGCGGCTTTTGCCGGCCCTGATGCACATAATCCCTGTGCTCTCTGTGCTCATCTGCGGCGGGGAAGTTTAAACCGCCAGGCAACAGCTCTCGGCTGCAACAAAGTGGCCCTGGCTCATCATTTAGATGATGCAGTGGCTACGCTGATGATGTCAGCCTTTTATAATTCACGTTTTCAGGTCTATACCCCGGTTACCTATTTGGATCGGGCTGATTTAACGGTGATCAGACCTTTAATCTATTGTGAACAGGAATTAATGTATAAAATGGTGCAGCAATTATCCCTGCCGGTCGTGGTTAATCCCTGCCCGGCAAATGGTAATACCAAACGTACCGAAGTTGAGAACTGGATGCGGCAAACTGAACAAGTATTTCCCCATGCCCGTATTCGCCTGCTTCGGGCCTGGGAAAACCTCAATCCGAATAGTTTTTGGTTTCAGGGCGAACAAGTGTTTGATTAAGTCTTTTTCTGTGTTATAATGGCAACAATAGCCAGGAAGGGGATGGGATTATGGCCGAGCGGCTTAATGAACGCTTGCAAAGCATATTTGATTTTATTCGCCAGGAAGTGAGTCGTAAAGGCTATCCGCCTTCCGTACGGGAAATTGGAGAAGCTGTGGGTCTCCGCTCGACCTCAACAGTTCACTCCCACTTAAATCGTCTTGAGGAATTGGGGTATATCAGACGCGATCCTTCCAAAACCAGAGCTATCGAACTGGTTGAACCCCTGCATTCCATGGCTGAGGATTCGATTCCGGTCCCATTGGTAGGCCGGGTAGCAGCTGGCGTGCCGATTACTGCCATTGAAAACCTGGAAGGCAATTTCCCGGTTCCGGCACGCTATATTCGTTCCGGTAACTACTTTTTACTGGAAGTCAAAGGTGAATCCATGATTGAAGCCGGAATGTTTGAACAGGATCTGATTCTAGTGCGCCAGCAGGATGATGCTCAGAACGGTGATATTGTGGTAGCGATGGTTGATAATGAGGAAACCACCGTTAAACGTTTTTACCGCCGTGATCATGAGATCGAATTAGTCCCAGAGAATTCGGCAATGTCACCCTTCCACTATCCATACGGTCAGGTGAAAATACTGGGTAAAGTAGTAGCTCTGTTCCGTGAGCTCCACTAAACCTGGACGGTAGGTATCCCCGCAGATTAATAACATAGTAATAAGCAGAATCTAAAAAAAAACCGGGAGATGAAAATCATCCCCCGTTTTTTTATTATTACTTGATGATTATCGTTCTCTCAATCGGGTAATTGATAGTAATACCTTTAACTTCCATGGTTATCCCCTGCCCGGGTATCACATATTCTGATCGATTGAAGCTGCCATCCTGCTCCCTTTTAACTGTGACCTCAAGCTGTTTATCACCGCGAAAAAAGCCCATATCAGCCGTATTATTCCGAGGCATCCGAATAGCCACTACCGTGCTGCCGTTTTTAACTGATACCTGTTCAAGAACTGCCATTCCGGTTCTTACACCGATTTCTGCCGGCTTCATACCAGGTTCCAGCATGATTTTTTTACTACCAGGCCAATATTCCTCAAAGCTGATGTCGGTAATTTTCAGCGCCTTTGCCGCCCTCAAACCGGCAAATTTGTAGCTAAATTTAAAATCTTTGTCATCAGCACTGTTTAAACTGGAGGCTTCTTCGCCCAGCCGGGTATCACCATTCATCAGTGAAAATTTTAGGCGTACATTCTTCTGAGCCTGTTTCGATGCTAATTGCCCAGCATTTTTTATTCGTCCGCTGACTACTGTACTAAGAGCTGACGCTTGTACTGAATCGAAGTAAACCGTTCCATAAACGGTATTAATCTGTTCATTAATTATTTTAATGGCGGCGGTTGGTACATAAGCCTGACTGCGCTTAAGTATAAATGGTATCGCTACCGTCTCCAATCGTCCTCCCACTCTTCTTTCTGCCAGCAGTTCCATTTTCTTTTCCAAAATCATCGGTTCGTCATCAAAACTGCATACCCAGTAGACAGTATTGCCCTTAATCTGTCCGCTTGCTCCCCCGTTAATGTAGCGGAATATCCCTTTAAGTTCTAACCGCACGGTATCTTCCGGGGTCTTAAGAAAACCCTCCGGGTATTTACATTTGACCATTGTGGTAATACCCTGGCCATCCATAATCAATTCATCCAGGGTTACTACTACTCCATCGGTAAACCGTGCACTTTTATCGATCTGCTGTCCTTGCCCAGTTAACATTAAGCCTTTTACGCTTTCGGTTACTACTTTTTCATAACCTACAACTTTTTTACTGTAATAAGCCAATGCATCCCAGCTATATCCAAAAAGCAAAAAAGTGATTACTGCCGCAGCAATCCAACCAGTTTTTTTATGGTTGGGGGAGGATCTGCTCAAAGCCGACCTTAACTCTGATTCCAATGCGGGAGGGGAATTTATTATCTGGTAACTATCTTTTAATTCTCTAAGCTGCTCATCAATTGTACCCATTATTGCTCCCCTCCCATTATGATCTTCAAATTACGTAACCCATTAAAAACTCTTGATTTGGCAGTACCAGTCGGAACTTGAAGGACTTTTGCCATGGTCTCATAATCCATATCCAGTATATATTTAAGCTTAACTGCCTCTCTTTGCGGAGCCGAAAGCTTTTCAATCGCCGCCTGGATATCAATTTTCTCTTCTAAATGGTCAGTAGGAGGCAAGAAACCGTCCTTTAGTTCATATAACCAGGTTAGCTTACGCTGCTGCCGGTGTATTTTCCGGCAGCAATTAACCAGAATAGTCATGCTCCAGGTATAAAAAGATGCCTCATTCTTAAGCTGATTGATCTTTTCATAAAGAATAATTATCATGTCCTGTAAGGCGTCCATGGCATCCTCAGGGCTCCCGGTATGTACTAAGGCCAGCCGATAATATTCATTTTGTTTGGCCATAACTAAATTGATTAACGCATCCTTGTCTCCCTGGCGGGCTTGCTTAATCAAAGTATTATCATTCAACTTAAGCACCTCCCACCTATAAGATTCAGTTAAAGGCCAAAAAGTTCATTTATTAAAAAAAGCCTGCTCACTACCTGAAGTAGCGGCAGGCTTTTGGCTGACAGCAATTAAAATTTCTCTAAATACTCATCAATTTCCCATTGATGAACCCGGCCACGATAGGAATCCCACTCTGCATTCTTGGCAGTAACGAAACGTTCGGTAATATGAGGTCCCAGGGCTGCCGTAATAATGGGATCTTTCTTCAGCATTTTTACTGCTTCTCTTAAGTTACCGGGAAGACTGGAGATGCCAGCTGCTTCACGAGCCTCTTCATCCATTTCAAATATATTTTGATCTACCGATTCGGGGGGCATCAGTTTACGCTCAATACCGTCCAAACCAGCTTCCAGGATACAGGCCAGGGCCAGATAGGGATTGCACGATGGGTCGGGGTTGCGCAGCTCCATGCGGGTGCCAACGCCGCGACGGGCAGGAATCCTGACCAGGGGACTGCGGTTGCGGTATGACCAGGCTATATACACCGGAGCTTCGTATCCGGGTACCAACCGTTTGTAGGAATTTACCGTCGGGTTGGTGATGCAGCACAAAGCCTGGGCATGATCCAATACCCCAGCAATGAAATGAAGCGCAGTATCACTCAGCTGATGTCCGGTCGTAGGATCATAAAATACATTTTCTCCTTGTCTGTCAAATAAAGAGCAATGCAGGTGCATTCCAGAACCGTTTATACCATAAATCGGCTTTGGTATGAAGGTGGCATGAAGGCCATGCTTTTGGGCTACCATCCGCACGATAACCCGCAGAGTCTCGATGTTGTCAGCAGTCTTTATGGCAGTGTCGTATTTAAGGTCAATTTCATGTTGACCAGGTGCCACCTCATGATGTGATGCCTCGACATAAAATCCCATCTGCTGCAGTGTTACAACCATTTCCCGTCTCGCTTTTTCTCCCAAATCAACCGGAGCTAAATCAAAATAACCGGCTTTGTCATGGGTAGTCAAAGTCGGTTTGCCTTCCAAATCAGTCAGGAAGATAAAGAACTCCGCCTCGGGACCGGCATTCATGGTAAAGCCAAGTTTTTCGGCATGGGCAATAGCCCGCTTTAAAGCATAGCGTGGGTCGCCAATAAAGGGAGTTTCGTCAGGATTGTAGATATCACAGATCACACGGGCAACGCGGCCTTCTTCACGGCTGTACCATGGATAGATGACAAAAGTGTCCAAATCCGGACGCAGGTACATATCTGATTCTTCGATTCTGACAAAACCTTCAATCGACGAACCGTCAAACATTAAATCCCCGTCTAAAGCCTTATCTAACTGGTCACGGGTGATGGATACGTTTTTCAGTACCCCCAGAATGTCCGTAAATTGTAACCTGATAAACTGAACATTTTCTTCATCCGCTAATTTAATAATGTCTTCGCTGGTCATGACACCATCACCCTTTCTTATGCAAGAAGTGCTTTAAATACATTAATATAGTTTACACAATTGGCAGAGTTACGACAATAAAAGAAATTAACATTCCTATTGCCATCAACAGTTTAACCATCATACCTGACAACATACCTACCAGCGCACCGGTACCTGCGCGCAAAGCATCATTGAGAGTCTTTTGGGCTAGAATTTCTCCAACTACCGCGCCTAACCACGGGCCGACCAAAATCCCGATTGGTCCCATGGTAAAAATACCAATCAAGCCGCCAATTATTGACCCCCAGGTTCCATATCGGCTGGCACCAAAATAGCGGGTACCATAAGCTCCCGCCACATAATCCACAACTGCTGATAAAACTGCCAGTATACCCAGAACCGCCAGATAATACCCGGTAACCTGCCGGAATCCTTCATACCAGCCATACCCAGCCGCAGCTAAGAATATTATCGGTATGCCCGGTATTACCGGCAGGATGGTACCAGCCACTCCTGCTACCATAATCAGGATTACAACTATGTAAACAGCAGTTTCCAAATACTTTACCCCCTCCGCCTTTAGATACAGCTTGTCCGGTAATGACTTCAAAAAAAGGGGCTCGCCTAAAAGCCCCTTTATTAGAGTGGTTTTGATGTTAGAAGTTATCGAATCCTCTTCCGTTGCAGCAGCAACAGAAGAGCAGGATGATGATGATTATCCACCAAATCCAGAAGCCACCAAAGCCAACCCCTCCGAAATTACCATCCATGCCTTTAAATCCCCCTTTCGTTATTTCTGGTGCATTATATGCGAAATGGGGGAAAGCTGGTTACAAACCAGAGTCAGTTAATATATACCGGATTACTACTTTCTAACTTCGCAAGCGTTTGAGTATTTCCACATCTTCGGTCAGGGTTTCAAACGGTGTTTCCAGAACAAAAGGGGTTTTGTTAAATAATGGATGCCTCATGATCAGTTGCAGTGATTCTTCGCCCAATTCACCCCTGCCTATGGGAGCATGACGGTCACGATGGGACCCCAGAGAACCTAAGCTGTCATTAATATGAACCACCTTGATTACCTCTTGGCCAAGCAAACGTGTAATTTCTTCAGCTGTCTGATCTATTCCGGTTACCGTTTTTAGGTCATACCCGGCAGCATATGTGTGACAGGTATCAAAACAAATTCCTAACTGATTAGCCTGGGAACAGTTATCAAAAATCATTTTCAGCTCATCAAAATTCCGGCCCAGCTCCGATCCCTGTCCCGACATAGTTTCCAGCAATATTTGAGCCCCGCCTTGATAATCATCCAATACTTTTTCCAGGAGTTTTGCCAGACGGGCCAGGCTTTCCTGACTGGTACTTCCAGTTGAAGATCCGGGGTGCAGCACTAAAATGCGGGCACCAATCAGATCACATCGGGTCAAATCCTCACTTATTATCCGACCGGCCAGCGCATAAAGGTCAGGTTTAACTGATGCCGGATTGCTGATATACGGTATATGAACCACGACCGGATCGATATCTGCGGCAGCAATTTCCTTTCTAAATAAGTCAATCTCTTCGGCACCCAGTTCCCGTGCCGCTGCCCCCCGGGGGTTTCGCACAAATATCTGCAGAGCCTCCAGCCCTAATTTACGGGCTTCAGCTGCAGTCTTTACCAGTCCTTTGCCCACTGGCAAATGGGCACCTATTCTCGGCGGCAAATCCATTTCCTCCCTGATCTGTAGATATTAAAAGGCATTCTTTATATGTTCAAGTTGATGCTGACCGCTGGTATCAAAAAGTAAACTGATGACATCAAAACGCAGGTCATTATATCTGGGTTTTTCTGCCTGCAGGTAAGCCAGTGCCGTCTGGCGAATCTTCGTTTGTTTATGATAGGTAACCGCTTCGGAAGGCAGTCCATATCGGGTGGACGTTCGCGCCTTAACTTCAATGAATATGAGTGTTCCCTGGTAATTGGCGATAATATCAATTTCACCCTGAGCAGTGCGGTATCGCTGTTGTAATATATTGTACCCCAGGTTCTTAAGGTGACGAACTGCAATTTCTTCTCCGAGTTGGCCTAGTTGTTGGCGTTTATTCATATATGTTTTCCCGCTCTTTGATCAAGGTTATAAACAAAGGCCAGCAATTCGGCCACAACCCCATATAATTCGACGGGAATCTGATCGAAAAGATTTACTGAGTATAGATAGTTTACCAGTTCCGGATCTTCTTTGATGGTTACCTGATATTCTTTGGCGACATTAATTATCCGGTCTGCCAATTCGCCTTGACCTTTAGCCACCACCACCGGAGCTGAATCAACATGGGAGTCGTATTTAATCGCGACTGCTTTTTTTCTTGGGCTTTGATCGGTATCCAATCCGGTAATTCCTCCTATATCATTAGGTCCAGGCCGGTTACCGGCGGTAAGTTTTCCCTGGCAGTATCGATAAATTCCGGATGCAGATTGGGTTGGTTAATCACCTGACTGCCCATATAACTGGTTTGATATCCCAATCGGCTTAACGAGGTCAATAATTCAGGCATAGCCGTATCAATCTGATCCCTGGCGGCATCATTATCTAAATAAACACTCAGGCCAATTTGGCGGTTTTGGGTGCGCAGATGAAAAACCACGGTTCCCAGATTGATCGTATTAAGTCCTACATTTACAGTCAGATTATCAGGTAACGATGTGCGTAATCGATTATCCCGGCGCCAGTTAATATTTACTTCTGCATTTTGAATCTGTCCCTGCCAGCGTAAAGGCAGAGTAAAATAGATATTGCTCTGATCTCTGGCGGTATTTCCTTCCAGGCGGTTATACAGCTGCTGACCGCTCCACTCCTGATCTAAATTCTCAATAGCTGAGCGAACCGGATGGTTAGCCCCATTACTGACCTGGTCCAAAATCTGACGGGCAAATTTAATTTCCGGCAGTAAAGCCTGTTGCTCCTTTAATACCTGTTTTATCTGACTGCCGTCGGGTTTGGCCTGATCTAAATCGGTGATGATCGCTTCCAGGGCGGGTTTAATCAAATCACTTAATCGGCGGGCGACTTGATCGATAGCAGTATCAGTATCCTGCATCAGCGTACCCAGAGCTGCGGCGGTTATTCCTGACTTAATATCTGAGCTGGCTGTCGGTCCTGTCGTTACTGTCCGGGTGACCGCGGCTTCGTTTTCGAGCTGGCTGCTGCTGACCGGTTGATTCGTCACTTGCGATGGCACTTCGGTTTTGGCAGTATTCGATCCGGCAGCATCAGTTCTCTGCATATTATTGCCATTGCCGGCTGCACTGTCCAGAGCCTGGTTTATGACCGGCAGTGCTGGCTCAGTTGTTTTCTGGCTTAAGGTCATACTATTACTAACAACAGCAGATCCTTCAATTTCTGGATTGGTAATTATCAACCCGGAAGCAGATGTCAGCCTGGATTCCATATTTTCTCCCCCGGCTGCGGGCCGATTAGTTACTGGCTGGTTAGATAATTCGTTGGTTTCTGCAGGCATCGTGGTAAAGGGTGGAACCGACAAAGTTTTAACTGCAGCTTCAGCTTCAGCATTGCCGGACAGCTTTTGACTGCCAGTATTAGTTGTTATTATAGTTTCTGCCGTATCATTGCTTGACGGCGTTAATTTTGGAACTGCAGCTTCGGTGTTGCCGGACGGCTTCTGATTGCCGGTATTGGTTGCTGTTATGGTTGGTGTTGCATCATTACTATCGGTTGAGGTTGATAGGCTGTCAGCAACAGCTACCGCCTGATTTTTATTTGCCGTCGTCTGGGGCGTTGATCCGGTTGAAGGCTGCTCTCCCTCAGATAATACCGAACCCAAAGCAGTATCAGCCTCAACTGTCGGCAGATCAGAAGAGTTAAAACTAAACGGTACCGAATTGGGCTTAGCAGCATCATTATTTACCACGACCTTTTGTCCGCTGCCAGTTTCCCTGCTAACGGTTACCATTTCGGCACCATTAACTATTACTGCAGGTTTAAAGGCAGAATCAGCATCCGCAGCCAATAGTGTTGATTCAGCCATCACTTGGGTTGGGGAGACAGTATTTTGGGATACATTTTTTGCTTCGCTTATCGATTCAAATATGGTTAACTGGTGAATCGCCTGCCCGGTTTTATCCTGGCTCGGGGGTGAACTAAAGAATTCAACCAGATTAGCAAGATTTTCAGGATTATTTATCCGGCTGTTGCGGCTTAATGCATAAGTAGCAGCCTCTAACACCCGGCCATTCTCAGCACCAATCAGATTGGACATTTTTATGACGGCTTCAATATTTTCTTTGGTGACCGGCATATTATATGCTATCAATTTACGGGCAATGGTACTGGACAGATCGTCGGCTTTAAGACCAATTTTAGTCAGTAATCCGCGTAAAGCCAGGTCAGGAAGTTCCGCCTGTCCCTGGGGATCAACCACCCTCAGGTATAACTTCCCGTTCTCCATCCGGTCCATTTGCAGATACAGCTCCTGCCCTGCCTGTAATGGCACCTGGGTTTCTGCTATTACGCTTTTACCGCGCACCATAAGCTGAACCGTTCCATCATTGTTAATGGCCTGAACCAAACCGCGTACCACATCACCGGCCTGCAGTTTAAGTGTCGCCTCCGGCGTTAATTTTATATCTCCAGCCTGGCGGTTAAAAGAGAGACCCTGAAGATCCATAGGCTTCACCTCCTGCCTCCCGAACTGGTGCAAAGCTAACCCGATGAATGGGACAAGGCCCCAAATTCATTAAAGCCTGAAAATGTTCACGAGTGGCGTAACCTTTGTGGTGCTCAAATCCGTAACCGGGGTAGATTTCAGCCAGTTTAACCATTATTCGGTCACGCTCTTCCTTGGCCAGAATTGAAGCACAGGCCACGCTGAGGCTTTTTTGATCGCCCTTAATAACCGGATTTTGCGGAAGGTTTACTGCCAATCGTAAAGCATCGGTGATTAAAGCCTGTGGTTGACTGGTAAGCAAGGTGATCGCATCCAACATTGCCAGTTTGGTAGCATTTAAAATATTGATTTCATCTAAGTAAGGCGGAAACACCATGCCTATTGACCAGGCCAAAGCCTGATCCTTAATCGCTTTTTCCATCAGCGACCGCTGACGGGGAGTGAGCATTTTAGAATCATTAACCCCCGGTATATCATGCTCCGGGGGCAAAATAACGGCAGCAGCAACTACCGGCCCGGCCAGCGGCCCTCTTCCCACTTCATCCAGACCGGCAACCAGCATCAGGTTTTGCTGCCAATATTCACGCTCATATCTAAGTTTGTCTAATGGTATATCTGCTGACATATTAACCTGGCCTCCAATTATGCTGCTGCTATCAATATCGATATGAAACCTGCTTGAGTTTAGAGCAGCTTATGGTTCCAGCGAAATACGTCCAATTATCCCCCGTCTTAATTCGTCCAGCAGCATATAGGAGGTTTTGGCCAGATCAACCTCATCCCCCTTGTTGAGAAATCCCCGCTGACGACCGATTTGTTCCAGCATGAACAGCCCGGAAGCTGACTGCTCTAATTTGATTCGGTAGCGTGATGCCAGTAAATCCGGGTAGTTATGTACCAGAAACTCTAGCAGGTAAAGCGCCACTTCCTCTTCATTATAGGCATGTTCCCCAATAATGTTGAGTAAAGCCAGCCGGTACCCCTGATCCTCGTTCTCAACCTTGGGCCACATCATACCAGGGGTATCCAATAGTTCTACCGCCGGGCTAATCCGAACCCATTGCTTACCCCGGGTGACACCCGGACTGGCTCCGGTGCGGACTGCTTTTTTACCCACAATAGCATTAATTAAAGTGGACTTACCTACATTGGGCACTCCCATAACCAATACGCGGGCTGGACGCGGCCGTCTGCCCCGGTCCAAATGTTTCTGCAAAACTGGGGCAAAAGCCTGTTCAATCGCGGTAAGCAGGTCATTTTTACCCTGCCCGTTCAGAGCGTTAACTTCTTTTACCAGGGCAAAGTCATTTTTTAATAAAGCCATAACCTTCTGCAGCTTAACCGGGTCTGCTACGTCCACCTTGGTTAATACTGCAATCGCTGGCTTTTTACCGATTAATTTCTCCAGGTCCGGATTGCGGCAAGCCTGAGGAGCGCGAGCATCCAATATCTCAATAACCACATCGACCATGGCCAGAGTGGCTATTAATTCACGCTTGGCTTTTACCATATGTCCGGGGTACCAGTTTATACTCATGGTCTACCTTCTTTTTCCTTACGCTGTACTATTTGATAATATAGCCAAATCATCAGGGTAAGCCAACCCAGTCCGGCGGCCCAGCCGCCAACAACATCAGCGGGGAAATGAACATTGAGCAGCGGACGGCTTATGCCTACCAATAAGGGAATAACCCCCAATATTACAGCCCAGCCTTTATGTTTACCGCTCTTTAACAACAGCCAGGCTAAAAACCAATAAAAAGCGAGCGATAACATGGCATGACCACTCGGGTAGGTGTAGTCGGTTACTAATACCAGATGCTTGCCTACCGGCCGGGGTATGGCCCACCATGATTTAAATAAATCCATCAGCAGCCAGCCGACTAGCATATTCAGTGCCATTATTCCAGCCAGCAGCCAGGAGCGTTTCCAGAAGGCCAGATAGAAAACAACTAAAATAGATGCATAAATCAAGGTGATAGGATCCCCCAGATGGGTCACCCATTTAGCTGCCCTGATTATAGTTTCTCCCGGTGCGGGCATCAAGTTAAAGATGGGCAGCTTATGCAGCCAACCAATATTGAGAAATATCAGCCAACCCAAAACTGATAGAAAAAGTAACCGATCTGTTTTTCTCAAAGCCGCCAGTCCCCCCCAATTGATTCTCTTATTTAATATAGACTAAACTCCTCATTTTAAGAAGCTGTCTTATTTTCAGCGCCAGCTAACAGCGAATTACCTGTATTATTGCACTTGCTATGGTCATGCTTGGGAGTGGAATACCAGCAGCGTAGGTTTCCCAATACTTCGAGGAACCATCCGTAAAGCCGAAGCCTTGAGTTTGAGCGAACCAACTGCTAAAGGTGCAGGATCCGTTAAAAAAGAGCCGGTATAAATACCAGCTCTTGGGGTTCTCTAATATGACTTTCTCTCTTTAACTTTGGCCTTTTTACCAATTCGGCTGCGCAGGTAGTACAGTCTGGATCTCCTGACTTTACCATGCCGGGTAATTTCAACTTTGGCAATACGAGGAGAATGTAAGGGGAATGTTCTTTCTACTCCCACTCCATACGCAATTTTGCGTACGGTGAAGGTTTCGGACAGTCCACCACCACGGCGGCGAATTACGGTTCCCTCAAATATCTGAATTCTCTCCCGATTACCTTCTACGACCTTGACATGGACCTTTACCGTGTCACCAGGTCTAAAGGCAGGGATATCGCTTTTCATCTGCTCTTCTTCGATAGCTCTAATGATATCATTCATCCGGATTTACCTCCCTTCCTCTCAGGCGTTCATGCGTCTCTTTCCATAGCGCAGCGGACCACCCGGTTGCCTTGACGCCTAGAGCGCCAACATTGCAGATTATACCATAGCCCCCGACTGTCAGCAAGTGAATATCATAGAAACCATGGTTCCCCCAGCAGTCGGTCCACAATAATCGCTGCGGCACTGCGAACTGACAGATGATTATAGTCTGATCCGCCCATTATGGGTTCCAGAATCAAATCACAGTCTTCCATCAGTTGGTTTTCCATGCCATAACCAGTGCCAAAAACCAGCACTGCAGGTCTTTCAGCCTGTTTGATTAATTTGCGCAGTTCGCTATAACTTATGGTATTGGGATGGATACGGGCATCAGTGGCTACCAGGCGCGGCTTATACCCGGTTTCAGCTTCGATATCATTGATTACCGCCTGAATATCATCCTTAATCCGCAGAATACTTAATGCATCTTTGCGGTCCGGGTTATATTCCCGGCCATATCCTTGCTGCCAAAAAGACTTAACCTTTTCGACCAGTTCCTGCTGGGCCGGCAGAGGGTGAACGATATAAAATCCTTGCATCTGATAGGTCCGTGCGCATCGGGAAATATCATGAATATCAAGGTTGGTGACCGAAGTGGCAATCACTTCTCGATTTTTGTTATATACCGGATAATGAACCAGAGCAATGTATACCGGTGCTTTACGTTCAGCTGGCATCAACTTTCCCGATCCTTAAATAAAATCTCCTGCAGCAGTTCTTTTTCCTCCCGGCTGAAGTTACGGTTCAGCAGCAGATCAGGACGCTTGAGCAGGGTTCGCAAAAGGCTTTGCTGAAGACGCCAGCGTCTTACATTTTCGTGATGCCCTGAGGTTAGAACCTCCGGTACCAGCTGGTCATCAACCTCAGCTGGCCGGGTGTACTGGGGGTATTCCAAAAGTCCGCTGACAAATGATTCATCATGGGGCGAACACTCATCTCCCAGTGCTCCAGGGAGCAATCTGGTTATGGCATCAATTACCGCCAGAGCCGGTAGTTCTCCCCCGGTAAGTACATAGTCACCGATTGATAACTCTTCATCGACCCGTGCCAGTACCCGTTCATCCATACCCTCATAATGACCGCAGAGCAATATGATTTCATCTTCCTGGGCCAGGGCTCTGGCCCGATCCTGATTGAAGGTCGGCCCCTGCGGAGACATATATACAACCCGAGCCCGGGGCAGCCGTCTCTTGGCTTCCTCAATGGCAGCACCTGCTATATCCGCTTTCATAACCATTCCTGCTCCCCCGCCGTAAGGGTAATCATCTACCGTACGGTGGCGGTCAAGGGCAAAATCACGTATATTGACCGCATTTATATCCACAAGTCCTTGTTCACGGGCCCGGCCGACAATACTATAACCGGTGGCCTGTTCAATCAGGTTAGGAAACAAGGTTAGTACCAAAAACTTCATTTTAATCTTCTCCCGGGAGCAGCCCGGGCAGCAGTTTGACCTGGATGCGCCCGGCTGAAATATCTATCTCTGGAACCACGTGTTTAAGGGCAGGAATCAGCACCTCACCAAAAGGTCCGCCCTGAACCACATATACATCATTGGCCCCGGTTTGTAAAACCTCGGTGACCTGACCGAGG
>JBLNAA010000066.1:0-4371 GCA_050259135.1 Methylocystaceae bacterium
CTCCTTAAGTGTTTAACTTTACCAGCCTCACCTGTATGAG
The DNA here is from genome assembly GCA_050259135.1 of Methylocystaceae bacterium. GTDB lineage: Bacteria > Bacillota > Syntrophomonadia > Syntrophomonadales > JBLNAA01 > JBLNAA01. The sequence goes on from JBLNAA010000066.1 coordinate 41, forward strand.
GCTGGTTTTTCTTTGCAGTGAACTACGAGATATTTTTTCTTTTTCAATAATAAATATAAATCAGGCAGCAATTGTTAGACAATGTCGAAAATAGATTGATATTATCGGCACAATGTTGCAAAATAAATGAGGTGTGAGCTTTCGATTAGAAATGAGGCTGATTAAATATGAAGCCCCGAGTAATCGGGGTTATTATGTTGGCTATAGATCGGGAGCAGCACAGGTTTTGGTTTTTGATCACCTACAAACACAGGGAATAAGTGCCAAATATGGTTATACTAATCTTAGGGAAAAGTAATCAATAAATCGTGTTAGCAAAAGGGGGATGTAATGTGGCGGATTTAGGCACCTGGGGCATATATGCATTATTATGTTTTGCTTTTCCAGTAGCCGCTATGATGGCAGCCTGGATGGTCCGGCCCAAACCGCGTCCGAATAAGGAAAAACTGCTCCCGTATGAATGTGGAGTCGAGCCGAAAGGACCCGCCTGGACTCGGTTACAATTGAACTATTTTAAGTATGCACTGGTGTTTCTGCTTTTTGATATTGAAACGTTGTTTCTTTATCCCTGGGCGGTCGAGTTTCACTCTTTGGGCTGGTTTGCCTTTGCCGAAATGACTGTATTTGTACTCATTCTTGTCATCGGGCTCTGGTATGCCTGGAAGGAGGGCGCATTGAAATGGGAGTAGAGAAGCAAGTCGATGAGCTGGCCAGGCATAATATTTTCTTTACCAGTATAGAAAAGGTTTTGAACTGGGGACGTTCCTGGTCCTTTTGGCCCCTTTCCTTTGGGTGCAACTGCTGCCCCATAGAAATGATGGCTGCCGGAGGTGCCGATTTTGATATAGCCCGTTTCGGGTATGAGGTATTTCGGGCCGTTCCCCGTCAGGCTGATTTATTGATTGTGGCCGGTCCGGTTACGGCTAAAATGAAACCGGTTATATTGCGCCTCTATGAACAGATGCCGGAACCCAAATGGGTAGTAGCCATGGGTAACTGTGCCACCAGTGGTGGGCCTTTTAGAGACAGTTATTCGGTGGCTCCGGGGGTTGATTCAATGCTGCCGGTGGATATCTATTTGCCAGGTTGTCCGCCGCGGCCGGAGGCGCTTTTTGATGCTCTGTTAGAGCTGAAAGCCAAGGTAATGAATCCGGCCTATGGAGGGAAGAATCGTGTTTAAACTGTCTGGTACGGATTTAGTAAATAAGCTGAAGGATAAATATCCGGATATAACCGAGCTGGAAAGTAGATTTGATACCACAGTTGAGATTAAGCCGGAGATATTGACTGAGCTAATGTCAGATCTGAAAAAGAACTATGGCTTCAATTATCTGGCTGATATGACGGCGGTGGATAATAAGACCTCATTTACGGTAATCTATCGGGTACATTCTTTGCCCGATAACCGGCAGTTGGTCGTAAAAGTCAATCTTGACCGGGATAATGCTTCCCTGCCGACGATTAACTCTATCTGGACCGCTTCTGATTGGCAGGAGCGGGAATTATATGACCTTATGGGGATAAATTTCAGCGGACGTGCTATTTCACGGATATTATTACCTGAAGAGTTTGCAGGGCACCCCCTGCGCAAAGATTATACCGGGGGGAGGCAGGCCTAAATGACCAGCGAAAATTTAGTAATCAATATCGGTCCCCAGCATCCCAGTACCCATGGGGGACTTCACGTAGAAGCTGAGTTAACGGGAGAGACTATCTCCAAAGCCACCGTTCATCTGGGTTATGTGCATCGGGGTATGGAATATCTGGCTGAAAGGCATACCTATCAGCAATTCATTCCCTATACCTCACGGCTGGATTACCTGGCCAGTCAGCTGCCAACCTGGGGTTATTGTATGGCCGTAGAAAAACTGGCGGGTATCGAGGTGCCGGAACGGGCAGAATATATCCGCGTTATTATGGGTGAACTGTCCCGTATAGCTTCGCATCTCTTGTTCTTCGGCAGTTTTTGTATTGACCTGGGTGCGACTACCGGTTTGATTTACGCTTTCCGTGACCGCGAAAAGATACTGAAGATGTTTGAAATGACATCAGGTTCTCGCATGATTACCACTTATATGCGTTTTGGCGGGGTGGCTGAAGATCTGCCGGAGGAATTCTTCCCGGCGGTGAGGGAGTTTTTAGATCTGTTACCGGCCAGTCTGAAAGAATATCATAACCTGGTATCCGGTAATGAAATGTTCAGGGAAAGGGTGATCGGGGTAGGTCACCTGCCGGCCAGTCTGGCGATCAACCTGGGGGTAACCGGCCCCAATTTGCGAGCTTCCGGTATTCGTTATGATTTAAGGAAAGTCGAACCATATAGTGTATATGATCGGTTCGATTTTAATGTTCCAATTCAAACTGACGGCGATTGCTGGGCTCGTTACCTGATTAGGCTGGAAGAAATTCAGGAATGTGCCCGGATTATTGAACAAGCACTAAAAGGTTTACCAGATGGGGAGATTAAAGGTAAAGTCCCCCGTACCTTAAAGCCAGAAGCCGGTGAAGCCTATACCCGGATTGAGTCATCTAAAGGTGAACTGGGGTATTTTCTGGTCAGCGACGGTTCCGATAAACCTTACCGGGTGCATATACATGCCCCCTCATTTGTCAATTTGCAGGCATTGGAGATTATTAGCGAAGGCTATAGCATCCAGGATCTGGTGGCCAATCTGGCCTCAATGGATCCAGTATTGGGCGAATCAGATCGTTAACGGATAGGGGAGATTAGCGATGGAAAATTTATGGTTAAATCTAGCGGCCCTGCTCCGTGATTGGCTGGCAAGCCTCGGGTGTTCACCGGTAACGGTTAATGCCCTGCTGATGCTGGTCAAATTTATTGCAATTGCAGGTATCGTTACAGGCAATATTATTGTTCTAATCTGGCTGGAGAGAAAAATCAGCGGTTTTATTCAGATGCGTTTGGGGCCAAACCGTCTGGGGCCGTTTGGTTCTTTGCAAACTATTGCCGATGCTTTAAAGCTGTTATCAAAAGAAGATATTATTCCGGCCCGGACCGATCGGATTCTGTTTAAACTGGCACCGATCTTTTTCCTGGCGATTCTTTTGATGCTTTATGCAGTACTGCCGTTTGGAAACAAAGATATGGTAGTCTGGCAGTCCAGCATTGGCATTTTTTATTTCTTATCCATTGGATCGGTAACCACGGTATGTTTACTAGCTGCCGGGTTTGGTTCCAACAGCAAGTATTCGCTGCTGGGTGCCATGCGTTCAGTAGCGCAGATGGTAGCCTATGAACTGCCCCTGACTTTTTCCCTGTTGGGTGTAATTATGCTGGTCGGTTCGCTCAATTTGTCAGATGTTCTGGCGGCTCAGACCAAGTACTGGCTGGTACTGGTGCAGCCATTAGGATTTGTTATTTTTATGGTCGCCGCCGCAGCTGAATTAGGGCGTAAACCGTTTGACCTGCCTGAAGGTGAACAAGAGCTGACCGGTGGTGTTTATACCGAGTATACCGGTATGCGCTGGGCGCTCTTTTTCCTGGCCGAGTATACTAACCTCTTTGCCGTTTGCGGCCTGGCCACCACGATTTTCTTAGGCGGGGGCAGCGGTCCCTTCCTGCCAGGTTGGCTTTGGTTTTTCATCAAGGTTTATTTCATGATGTGGTTATTTATGTGGGTAGGTTGGACCTTCCCGCGTATTCGCATAGACCGGTTGATGGGTTTTTGTTGGAAAGTGCTAGTACCCCTCAGCCTGTTTAACATTTTTGCTACCGGTGCCGGGATTTATATCTTTAAGGGATTGGGGGGTTAATGATGTACGGTAAAGGCCTGGCTAAAGGGCTGGGAATAACCCTTGGCCATCACATGAAGAAAAAAATTACCAAACAATACCCAGAAGAAAAGCCGGATCTGGCTCCGCGCTTTCGCGGCAGCCTGGAATATGATATGGACAAGTGCATTGGCTGCAGTGCCTGTATAAAAGCCTGCCCCAACGGAGTATTGGAGCTGACCACTGCCAAAGGAGCCGATGGAAAACGCAAACCGGCCTCTTTCTCAATTGATCATCAATACTGCATGTTTTGTTCATTTTGTACGGAAGCATGCCCCACTAACAGCCTGTATTTTACTCCCAATTTCGAACTGGCTTGCTTCAATCGTGACCAAAGCAAACGGTTATATAAATCGTCAGTGGTGGCAGAACCGGTTCCTGGAGAGGCTGCACCAGCAGGTGAGATAAGTGAACAGGAGGCCGCGCTGGCGAAAAAACAAGAGATGGTTAAAAAGCTGGCTTCCCAGATGGGCGCTTTGAAAAAAGAGCTGAAAGAAGAAGGGCTGGCTGAGGAAGAACGGCAAAAGAAAGAAGAACGG
>JBLNAA010000067.1:0-32380 GCA_050259135.1 Methylocystaceae bacterium
ATGAAGCCATCCAGCTTTTCACCGAACAGAATGAACCCTATAAGGTAATTTTGATTCAGGATTTGCCGGAAGATGCGATCATCAGCCTTTATCGCCAGGGAGATTTTGTTGACCTGTGTGCCGGACCGCACCTGCCCTCAACCGGTTGGCTTAAGGCTTATAAGCTACTCAGCCTGGCCGGTGCTTACTGGCGGGGTGATGAAAAGAACAAGATGCTGCAGCGTATTTACGGCACTGCTTTCTTTAAAGACGCTGAGCTTAAGGATTACCTGTTTAAGATGGAGGAGGCCAAACGGCGGGACCATCGTAAACTGGGACGTGAGCTTGGGTTATTCCTGCTAGTTGATGAAGGTCCGGGGTTCCCCATTTTCTTACCCAAGGGTATGATTGTCAGAAATGAGCTGGAGAACTACTGGCGGGAACAGCACACCAAGAACGGTTATGTAGAAATTAAGACCCCAATTATATTAAATGAGGAATTATGGCATCGTTCCGGGCACTGGGATAATTACAAGGATAATATGTATTTTACGGAAATTGATGAAGAGACCTATTGCATAAAACCCATGAACTGCCCGGGCGGTATCCTGGCTTATAAGAGTGATGTTCACAGCTACCGCGAACTGCCGATACGAATGGCAGAACTGGGTTTGGTGCATCGTCATGAAAAATCAGGGGTCTTGCATGGGCTTATGCGGGTACGGGCATTTACTCAGGATGACGCCCATATTTATATGCTCCCCAGTCAGATAACGGAAGAGATAATCAAGGTTATCGATCTGGATTTTCAATTCTATGAATTATTCGGATTTCCGTTTAACGTTGAGCTGTCAACCCGACCGGAAAAGTCGATCGGAACCGCTGAGGAATGGGAAGTAGCTACTAATGCCCTGCGGCTGGCTCTTGATAAGAAAGGGATTCCCTATAAAGTCAATGAAGGTGATGGTGCTTTCTATGGCCCCAAGATCGACTTCCATCTGCAGGACAGCATAGGACGGACCTGGCAGTGCGGCACCATTCAGTTAGATATGCAAATGCCGGAAAGATTTGAACTCCAATATATAGGCGAGGATGGCGGACGCCACCGTCCGGTTATGATTCACCGTACTATTTATGGGAGTATTGAGCGCTTTATTGGTATTTTGACCGAGCATTTTGCGGGGGCATTTCCCACCTGGCTGGCACCGGTACAGGTACGGATTCTGCCGATTACTGACCGGCAGCATGAGTATGCCAAGCAGTTGGAAACCAGGTTCAAGGACGAAGGCATCAGAGTGGAAACCGATCTTCGCAGCGAAAAGATTGGTTACAAGATCCGCGATGGCCAGACTCAGCGGATACCGTATCTACTGGTAGTTGGTGACAAGGAAGTTGAAAATCAGCAGGTAGCAGTACGCAAACGCAAGGAAGGCGACCAGGGAGCACAGGATGTGAATGTCTTCCTGGCTGAGCTGCATCAGGAGATTAATAATCGTTCCTTGTAAACGCGGCTTGACGCGGTAAGCAATAATGCTTATACTATTATTTGGTTAATGGAATATTACCCTAACACAAGCAGAAGCCCCGCTTCTCACCTGTTAGCGTCCTGTAAGGGATAGCTTAAAGGTTGTTATCAAGGAAGTGACCGTATCTAAATGATATGGTTTCAGCGGGCTATGCATGTGCATAGCCCGCTTTATTTATCAACCGGCTCACGGCGCGATGCACGATGTTTGCGCAAGTGTCCGCGGATAGTGAGCGTAAGCTCACCAGCGACTGAGCGAAGCTCACAAACTGACGGGCGCACAATTGGCATAAGCGCTCATTGAATTTAGGAGGTGGACTACTTATTAACAGGGATTATCGGGTGAATGAGGAAATCAAGGTTCGGGAAGTAAGGTTGGTCGGAGAAGATGGTGAACAATTAGGAATTGTTCCAATTAAACAAGCGCTTGACCTGGCCGAGGAACGCAACCTGGATCTGGTCGAGGTGGCACCAGGTGCCAAACCACCGGTATGCCGTATCATGGATTTCGGAAAGTTCTGTTATGAACAGAGCAAGCGCGAGAAAGAGGCACGCAAGAAACAGCGCATTATTACAGTCAAAGAAGTTAAGATGCGCCCTAATATTGAGCGCCACGATATGGAGGTCAAAGCGGCTAATGCCCGACGCTTCCTGGAAGATGGTGACAAGGTCAAGGTTACTATCATGTTCAGAGGAAGAGAAGTTTCCCATTCCGAACTCGGATCTGCCCTGTGCCGTCGGTTTGCCGAAGAATTGTCCGCCCTGGCTACGGTAGAAAAAGAACCCAAGCTGGAGGGAAGGAACATGACTATGTTCTTGACCCCCAGGAGTGATATCGCCATATCAAAGGAGGAAAAAACTGATGCCAAAAATGAAGACGCATAGAGGTGCCGCCAAACGGTTTGGCAAAACCGGAAGCGGTAAAGTCAAACGCCATAAGGCATACCACAGCCATTTACTGGAATGCAAGAGCCCGAAACAAAAGCGCCACCTGCGCCAGGGTTCGACCATGAGCAAAGCTGATCAGAAGAATATTGCCCAGTTGATTCCTTACAAATAAGAATAAAGGGGGAGACTAGCCAATGCCAAGAGTAAAAGGCGGGGTTACGGCCCATGCAAGACATAAAAAAATCCTGAAACTGGCTAAAGGTTACCGGGGCAGCAAATCCAAATTGTACCGGGTAGCCAATCAACAGGTGATGAAATCCGGCAATTATGCCTATGCGCATCGCCGGTTAAAGAAACGCGAATTTCGTCAATTATGGATTGCTCGGATTAATGCCGCCGCACGTGACAATAACATTTCCTACAGCAAGCTCATTCACGGCTTGAAAGCGGCAGGAATTGACATCAACCGTAAGATGCTGGCCGAACTGGCTATCAGTGATCCTCAGGGATTCAGCCAGTTAACACAGGTAGCCAAACAAAATCTGTAAATATTGTAAAGCGTTTAACCATGAGAAGAAGTATACTCTAGAAAATGGAGGATACTTCTTCTTTACATTTAAGAGGTAAAAACATACTATGCTGAGAAATGAGTACAAAGAGTTCAGACCTTATCAGGTGATTACCATCAGCTTTTTAGTGGTTATGGTCTTAGGGGGACTGTTACTTTCCCTGCCGGTTGCCAGCCGCGGACCCGAGGTCTCGTTTGTTGATGGCCTGTTTACCGCCACTTCGGCTTTGTGTGTAACCGGATTGGTGACAGTAGATCCCGGATCGACCTTTAACCTGTTTGGTCAATTAATTATTTTATTCTGGATTCAGGCAGGAGGACTTGGGGTTATAGTATTGAGTACCTTATATGCTTTGATCCTGGGGAAGAAAATTGGTTTAAAGCAGCGGTTGATGCTAAAAGAAGCGATGAACCTCCCCAATGTCGGCGGGGTGGTTCGGGTGGTGCAGATGGCGCTAAAGTACACACTGGTTATTGAAGGGTTGGGGGCACTGGCTCTGTTTTTATTCTCATGGGGCCGAACCCGGGCCGGGTTGATCGATACCGCTTATTATGCCGTATTCCATGCGGTATCAGCCTTCTGCAATGCCGGATTTGATCTGTGGGGCAAATATTATGAGCCTTTTTGCAGTCTGGGACCTTTGATCCATAATCAGGGTTATCTGATCACAATCAGCCTGCTGATAATCCTTGGTGGACTCGGGTTCCCAGTACTGCATGAACTGGTTAATAACCGCAACAAAAAGACTCTTCATACCCAGGTGGTAATCAGGGTAACCTTCTGGTTAATTATAGTGGGAATGGCAATGATACTGGCTTTGGAGTTTAATGGCGTGTTAAAAGGCCTTAGCTGGGCGGACAAACTCGCCAACGCCTTTTTCCTTTCGGTCACTCCGCGAACCGCGGGTTATACCAGTGTTAATTTCGGAGCGGTCAGTCAGGCTGTATTATTTATGACCTTAATTCTGATGTTTATTGGGGCTTCGCCCTTGAGCACCGGCGGCGGTATTAAGACCAGTACCTTTGCGGTATTGGTTGCAACCACTCGGTCAAGACTTGAAGGGAAGGAACAGGTTGAGATGCTGGGGCGAAGAATGGAGCCGGACATTGTGTATCGGGCAATTACCGTTACCATGCTTTATCTGACCGCCACCATCGTGGGTATAATATTGTTAACTATTGTGAGTCCTTTTGCCCTGCGTCAGATAATGTTTGAAGCCATTTCGGCTTTGGGAACGGTAGGATTGACTACCGGTATTACTCCGGATATGACGGTCGCTGGTAAATATATACTGATTACTTTGATGTTTCTGGGCCGGATTGGGCCGATGACGGTGGCCTTTGCTCTGCTCGAGAGGCTGCAGGCTAACAGCCAGATAATTCTCCCGCGGGGAGAAGTAATGATAGGGTAGGTGTAGACTATGAAGAAAAAGATGGTCTGTGTCATCGGTTTAGGGCGTTTTGGCCGCAGTGTGGCGATAACACTCACTCATCTGGGACATGAGGTTTTGGGGATAGATACCAAGGAGGCACTGGTCGATCAGGTCAAGGATATTGTAACCCAGGCTATTGTGGCAGATGCCCGTGAAGAAAAAGTTATGGAGGCTATCGGTATCAGAAATTTTGATACCGCAGTAGTGGCTATAGGTGACGATATTCAGGCCAGTATTCTGGTTACCCTGCTGCTGAAGGAACATGGGGTGGCTCGGGTTATAACCAAAGCGGTCAACGAGGTACACGGTAAGGTCCTGGAGAAAGTAGGAGCCGATCAGGTGGTTTACCCGGAGCGGGAAATGGGGGAAAAGATCGCTCACTTTATCGATAGTTCAAACATCCTTAACTATATTGACCTGTCTGATGACTACTCGATAATTGAGGCTGATGCTTCCCGCAAGATGTGGGGACATACACTCCGGGAAATTGATCTGCGGACCCGATTGGGGGTTAGCGTGCTGGCAGTACGCCGCAGCGGGGGGGTATTTGTGGCCCCGGATGGAGATTTTATTATTCAGGCTAATGATCGGCTTATTGTGCTGGGTGAAACCAGCAAAGTCGAGAAATTCTCACATTCATTCTAACTAAGTGAGGAAATGAATGGTGTTAATTACATCACCCGATAATGAATTAATTAAAAAATATAAAAAACTAAAAATGAAAAAGTATCGCGAGGAAACCGGTCTCTTTTTAGCCGAAGGCTCCCGATTGGTTGAAGAAGCGCTTAAGGCTGAAGCAGTACAGGAACTGCTTATAGGTGAGGGAAATTCATTTACTGCCGCAGTTGGAATAAATATTATCCAGGTCAGCCAACGGCTACTTGATTCGTTATCAGATACGGAATCAAGTCAGGGAGTTATAGCCGTATGCCGGGATAAAAAGTACCCAAAGTCCGAGCAGTTGGCCGTTGGACCCTGGGTGGCCGTTGACAGCCTGGCTGATCCGGGTAATCTGGGAACCATTATACGTACCGCCTGGGGAACCGGTATGAAGGGTTTAATCCTGATCGGCGATTGTGTTGATCCCTATAACAGCAAGGTGGTTCGTGCCTCTATGGGAGGTATCTTTCATGTGCCGATTATTTATGCTGACGCGAGCGATATAAAGACCTGGCAGGCCCAAGGGCACCAGGTAATCGTAGCCGCTGCCGCTGCTGCCCATAATTATTATGATGTAAACTATCCGGCAAACCTGATATTGGTGGTAGGGTCGGAAGCCAGAGGAGTTTCAGCTCCCATAGAGTCTATTGCCAATTTAAGCGTCAAACTGCCTTTGGCCGCCGGAGTTGACAGTATAAATGCCGCCGTTTGTGCCGGGGTGTTAATGTACGAGATCAAACGTCAGTTCCATTGAAGGGACTAGCCGGGTTATGATATACTCTTTTTATGTAATTGCCCTTATTAAACAGGGAAGGCGGAAAGCACAAAATGCAAAATTTTGCCGAACTGCTTTGGTCCTTGTTTGAAGAGTCAGGCTGTATTTTCTATTATTTATGGTATAAGGTTATATCCATACAGTAAACAACGATGAAGGGGACTAGTACCCGGTGGAATGCTTACAGGGAAACGGCATCAGCGACTGAGAATGCCGTTAGACTTATCCCGGCGAATTCACCCCGAAGTTGCCTGTTTGAAAGCTTATTTGGCAAGTAGGGCAGGCCGGTGCCGCCGTTATCGGCTTACGAGTGATCCAAAGTATTTATTTGGATAACCGGGGTGGTACCACGGAAGTAAAGAGCGGCTTTCGTTCCCGATAGGGAAGCGAAAGTCTTTTTTTATTCAAGGAGGCAGGTATAAAATGCGCAACCGCTTGGAAGAAATCAAACTGCAGGCTGTAAAGGCCATCGAAAAAGCTGGCGATCTTAAGAATCTCGATGAAGTACGGGTACAGTATTTGGGCAGAAAAGGTGAAATAACCGGTGTTCTGCGTGGTCTAAAGGATCTGTTGGAAAATGAGCGGGCTCAAGTTGGGCAGCTGGCCAACCAGTTGAAGGAAGAACTGGAGCAATTAATGACTGAAAAGACCGCCGCTTTTAAACAACAGGAAATGGAGCGGCGGCTGTTATCTGAAAAAATTGATATAACCCTGCCGGGAATACCGGTATGGAAGGGCGGAAAACATCCCCTTACCCTGGTCATTGAGGAGATCGAGGATATTTTTGCATCCATGGGCTACGTGGTGGAAGAAGGTCCGGAGATTGAAACTGATTACTATAATTTTGAAGCCATGAATATCCCTAAGGACCATCCCGCACGCGAGATGCAGGATTCTTTCTATATTACCGATGAAATTCTGCTGAGAACCCATACCAGCCCCATGCAGGCACGTACCATGGAGAAATATGCTCCGCAGCTGCCGATCAGAATTATCTCTCCCGGTAAGGTATACCGCCGGGATGATGATGCTACACATTCACCAATGTTTCAGCAGGTAGAAGGTTTGCTGGTAGATAAAAATGTTACATTTGCCGACCTTAAAGGTACGCTGATGAGCTTTGCCCGGCGAATTTTCTCGCGTAATCTTGATGTGCGTTATCGTCCCAGTTTCTTTTCTTTTACTGAGCCGAGCGTGGAAATGGATATTTCCTGCGTTAACTGCGGAGGAAAAGGATGCCGGGTCTGTGGACACACCGGCTGGCTTGAAATTCTGGGTGCTGGAATGGTCAATCCCCGGGTTTTGGCTATGGGCGGCTATGACCCGGAAAGAGTATCCGGATTCGCATTTGGCATGGGAGTTGAACGTATTACTATGTTGAAATATGGGGTTAATGACCTGAGACTGTTCTTTGATAACGATTTGCGGTTTTTGAAACAGTTTTAAAAGTTTCTTTTTCCTGGCGGGTACGGCAGTTTTACTGTTATCACCAACCCGGTTTGGTATTTTGTAAGATTAAACTTGATGGAGGTTGTTCGGATGAGAGTACCGCTTGCATGGCTGAATGATTATATAGATATAGCTGATTTAGCACCGCAAGATTTGGCGGCGCGCCTGACGATGGCGGGCATTCCAGTAGAGGGAATTGACCAGGACAATGGTGACACCATTCTGGAGTTAGAACTGACGCCTAACCGGGGCGATTGTAACGGCATAATAAACGTAGCCCGGGAGGTGGCAGCCTTATATAAGCGGCCATTAAATCTTCCTACCCCCACACCGGCAGAAGCAGGGGGACAAAAAGCTGCTGATGTGGTTCGGGTCACTATCCAGGACGCAGATCTTTGCAGCCGTTATGCGGCGAGAGTGATAACCAATGTCAAGGTGGGTCCCAGCCCGGAATGGATGCAAAAACGTTTGCAGGCGGTTGGTATCCGGCCCATAAGCAATATTGTTGATATTACCAATTATGTTATGGCGGAGTTCAATCAGCCTCTACACGCTTTTGATTTCAAATTGATAAACAATGGACATATTGTGGTACGCCGAGCTCTCGAAGGCGAGACGATGACCACTCTGGATGAAACAGAACGCCAGCTTACCACGGATATGCTGGTTATTGCTGATGAAACCAAAGCGGTAGCCCTGGCAGGGGTAATGGGCGGGGAAAATAGTGAAATATCTGATACCACCGCAGTGGTACTTCTGGAATCAGCTAATTTTCATTATGCTACAACCAGACGTACGGCGGCCAAGTTTGCCCTGCGAACCGAAGCCTCTGCCCGTTTCGAGAAAGGTTTGAGCCCGGAAAGCGTATTGCCGGCTATCAACCGGGCAGCCGAGTTAATTGAACAATTAGGGGCTGGAACTGTTGCCCAGGGAGTAGTTGATGTTTATCCCAGACCAGCGCAAAAGCAGGTAATTACCCTGCGCCCGGAAAGGGTTAATCGAATTCTGGGAAGCAAGATTGCCGGTGAAGAAATGGGCGACTATCTTAGGTGGTTAGGATTTGGTCTGACCCCAGTTGGACGCGACTTTCAGGTAGAAGTCCCCTTTTATCGGGTTGACGTGAGTATGGAAGCTGATTTAATCGAGGAGATAGCTCGCCTATACGGTTATGACAATATACCATCAACCCTGCCTTCCGGTCAGGCATCGGTTACCGGCTATCACCGTCTTTCCCTGGCTCGGAGGGTAGTTGCTGCCCTGGCTGACAATTTGCATCAGGTAGTGACTTACAGCTTTATCAGCCCACGTTATTTAGATATGTTAAATCTTCCTGATGACAGCAGCCTTCGTGAGGTGGTTTCCATTGCTAATCCTTTATCAGAAGAACAATCGGTTATGAGAACGACTTTATTGCCCGGCCTTCTGGCGGCTGTAGGTAAAAACATGGCCCGCCAGAATGAGGATGTGGCGATATTTGAAGTAGGTAATGTTTTTTATCCGGAAGGGCCAGACCTTCCCCGGCAGCAGCTGAAAGCAGCCGGACTTTGTACCGGAAAAACCGAACCAAGCTGGCATGGAACCCGTGTGGAAATGGATTTTTATTTTCTTAAAGGGATAGTTGATAAATTCCTGGATCGAATGAATATCAAGGGGGTTAGCTGGCAGCCGCTGACCGATCACCCCAGTTATCATCCTGGCCGGTCCGCCATAGCGGTAAAAGGCGATTGGCCGTTGGTCATTGTCGGTGAACTGCATCCATTTCTGCTGGAACAATGGGGAATTAAAAAGAGGGTAGTGGCATTTGAAACCACTTTGGATGATATAGAAAAGGCAATTCCCGCCAAACTGGAACTTGATGATATTGCACGTTATCCAGCGGTCTATCGTGATATGGCGGTGGTGGTTGAAGAGGAGGTATCAGCCGGGCAGGTGGAAGAGACCGCGAAACAGGCAGGCGGGGATCTTCTGCAAGCTATCCAGCTGTTTGATGTTTATCGGAGCAGTCAATTAGGAGAAGGTAAAAAGAGTTTGGCCTTAAAGCTCAAGTTCCAAGCGGCTGACCATACCTTACGTGAAGAAGAGATTAATGAACTGGGGAGTATTATCCTGGATAAATTGGCTCAAAAGCTGGGGGCAGTATTAAGGTAAATTAAAGCAGGACTAAAGATATAGCTAACCAGTCCTGGCTTATTGTTAACCCTTTTTTGCGAGGACATAATTAAGTTTATGTTAAGTTTGTGTTAACAATAACAAGGGTAGGAAAAACAAAACCCCCATTAAATGGGAGCTGTTATCGAGCTGAAGATAAAGCCGGAGGACCAAATGTCCTCCGCTTGTACTTGTGACCACTAGTAAAAACTAACTGCAAGAAGTATAATACAGATGTAACAATTATTTGTTTGTATCTCCGCTATAGAGCCTCCATGTGGGCTCTTTCTTTTTGTGTATCATACCAATCATATGCTTTTCGATGACGATGCTGATCATCTCTTCGCTTTTTAACCATCATGCGGTGCAGTAACCTCTTCTTGTGTAATGCTGTTTTTTCTACCCGTAAAGATACGATATAAAACAGCAGTAATAGGATTCCTTTAACTGCTAAATAACATACAGATACCATTAAAAAAAGTAATGCAAGTTTGCTCATTCAGTCACCCCCCTTCTTAGTTGGCGGTGATCATTTATAGATAAAATCCGGTAATAGAAATAAGCGAGTTGTGCAACTGTATTGATACAGGAAGGTTATATCTGGTGCCGGTCGTTTAAATGCTGGTAGTCTTTAATCCGGATAATGATTTTTGCTACCAGATAAACAGCAGCTATAGACATTAGAGCCAGCTGAAAGTAGTCCATCCTCCTTCACACCTTCCCGGCAGGTTTTAGCCTGCACTCTATGTATAAGATCTAAGACAATAGACAGAAAATTTAGAAAATTATTCTTGCAACTACCACTTTACGACAACATAGACGTCAACAGTTAATATTTTGGTAACTTAATTATAGAGCGGTAAAAATGGCAAGTCAATGGATTGTTAACTTATTCTCTAATATCTGGAATTAAATGGACGAGTCTTCTGCTTGTTAAAAATGCCCACATGGTGTTTGATAATAAAAGAGACACCTTATCTCATACTCTCATAGGGGGCGCTGGTATGGAGGAAAAGAAGTCCAATCGGGTTACCGTTACAATCTATGGAGAAGACTACATTGTAAGGGGTTCGGAAGATCCATCATATATACAGATGTTAGCGGCGTATGTGGATCGCAAAATGAATATGATCGGTCAGCGCAACACCAACCTTTCTGATGGAAAGGTGGCTGTGCTGGTTGCCCTCAACCTTGCCGATGAACTTTCCAAGCTGCAAGAGGATTACGACCAACTGGTTCGTTCACTCGATGATAAAAAAGACACGAGAATGAAAGCTGATCGATAGCCAGGGCTATTGATAACCAGCACCATCACTTCGGAGGAAGCATGGCCGGAATTGACGTTTGCATCATTCTAGACGAAATTGCTGATATGTTGGAATTATTGGGAGACAACCCCTATAAAATACGTGCCTACCGTAATGCCACACGCTCACTATATCACCTGAATGAGGATTTAGAGACCATCTGGCGGGAGGGCCGCTTAAAAAACATACCCGGAATCGGAGATGCCATTGCCGCCCAAATTGATGAGCTGTTCCGCAGGGGAAGTATTCAATTACACCGAGAATTATCAGATCGTATTCCGCCTGGTGTGCTGGAAATGTTATCTATTCCCGGCTTAGGGCCACGGACCGCAGCAATTATATTTCACCATACCGGTATTGATAATATAAAGGATCTAGTTGCTGCTGCCGAAGCCAAAAAATTGAGGGACCTGCCCGGCTTGGGTGCCAAGAGCGAATACAACATTGTAAAAGGGGTGCAATTGCTTTCTGGTATTTCCGGAAAGATCACGTTAGGAGTGGCACTGCCCTTTGCCCTGGAGCTGGCGGATTATTTAAAATCGAGCCAACTGGTGGCGCAGGCAGAACCGGTAGGAAGCATTCGCCGCGGTAAACCGCTGGTATCGGATATTGACATATTGGCGGCAACTGATAATGAGGAAGCGGTCCGGGCGATGGTAAGGGATTACCGACGCATAAAAGAGGTTAACCGTGATGAGCCTGGTTATATTGGCGGAAGTCTCTTGCTTAACCTGCCGTTCGAAATAATTTTGGTTTCACCGGCTGATTTTAACCGGGCCCTGGTTTGGTGTACGGGTTCTAAAGATCACCGGCAGCGTTTATATGATCTTGGTCTGGCTATAGATATACCTGGTGCCAGTTACCCTGATGAGGCTGCTGTTTACCTGGCTGGCGGAATGCAGTATATCCCGCCTGAATTAAGAGAAAACCGAGGGGAGATCGAAGCCGCTGGTCAAAACTGCCTTCCGACCTTGATTGAACCGGGAAATATGAAAGGTGACCTGCATTTACATACCGACCAAAGTGATGGAGCTGATAGTCTGGCTGAGGTCATAGGAATGGCTGAAAAGCTGAACTATGATTACATTGCTATTACTGACCATTCGCAATCATTAGCTATTTCACGAGGTCTTTCCCCGGAACGCTTGCGGCTGCAGCATATTGATATTGATAAATGGAAGGCGAAGACCAGCCTTAAATTATTTAAGGGCAGTGAAGTGGACATTTTGAAAGATGGTACTCTGGACTATAGCTCAGAGATCCTTGAACAATTAGACGTTGTGATTGCTTCCATTCATAGCAACTTTAAACTGGAGCGCTCTAAGCAAACCGAACGCTTAGAATCGGTTATGAAAAACCCGGAGGTAGATATTATTGGTCATATGACCGGGAGGCTGTTTAATCGCCGGCCCGGGTACGAGCTGGACACTGATTTTTTAATAAAATTAGCCGCTCAAACCGATACTGCTCTGGAGATAAACAGTCATCCAGATCGTCTGGATATTGGCGAAGAGCTTCTTCCAGCCTGCCGGGATCTGGCAGTTAAAATTGCTATCAACAGTGATGCCCATCAGGTTCAGGATATGGCGCTTATCTGGTACGGGGTTGAATGCGCCCGCCGATCCTGGCTGACGCCCGAACAGATTATTAACAGCTGGACTACCGAGGAGTTGGAGAAATGGCTGCAGCGGAACCGCGGTTAAGCCACTTTGTCATTCAGTAAAATTAGTAAGGAAATATACTGTCCTAATCTTCGTTATGGTAAGTGGTCCAATTCCCACCCAGATGCCGATTACTGGTCTTCCCATAACGGATAGATTGAATTTCAGCGGCAATGGAAAGGGCTATCTCCTGCGGCGTATTTCCGCCGATATCCAACCCAACCGGGGAGTGAAGCACTCCCAGATCAATGCCATTGCCTAACTCCCCAACCAGCTTGCTTACTACCATCGTTGATTTATGAAGTGAGCCCAGCAATCCGATATAAAGAGGCTGCCATCCTGCTTTATAAACAGCCTTCAGCATCTGATAATCTTCATCGTGAGAATAACCGGCAATTACGACAAATGCCCCCGCCGGAGGTGTTCCTTTTTCAATGAAATCAGCCAGGGCCTGAGCGGGATATCTATCTGACCCATGGTGGGGTTCACTCTTATATTTTATCGGTACAACCCGCCAATCTAGTTTTTCCATAATATCTGCCAGAGCGCACCCGACATGTCCCATGCCCATAATGTAAATGGTTGGAGGGATCGACAGATATTCAAAAAATAAGGTGACTGACCCGCCGCAGATCATATTTAGATTTGCATCAGCTTCTCCCAGTTGCATCCCTGATAGGTTGAAGCTCTCCAAGGCATTTTCCTGCTTAATTATAAGTTCCTCAGCTTTTTTCAGGGCTCGGGCTTCCAACTCGCCTCCACCCACCGTTCCAATAGTGACACCGGTATCGCTGATCAGCATTTTTCTTCCGGTAACAACCGGCCCCATGCCTTTTTTATCGACGACCGTAACTAATATCCCATTATGTCCTTCATGGTGCAGACGAATTATTTCTTCCCAGACATTTACCATAAATATTCTCCCCTTCATGCAGTCCGCTATAAAACTTACTGACAATGTCATCGTAATCTTCGATGGTATCAATATCCATTCGAATCCCTGCGTCCATTGTATCCAAATAAAATGGGTTGTTGGTATAAATAAAATCCCTTAAGGAACTATAACCTCCCGTAACGATATCTGGAATTAATCTGCTGGTAATGAGAACCGGATGACCGGCCCGGCCTTGATAGGTGGGAACTACAATGGGTTCTTCCACCGTGAGGAGTTCAGCATAAGTTTGCATTTGCACCAGCGGGTAATCACCCGGACAGAGGAAGAACCTGTCTCCCCTTACCCGGCTGATGCCTTTTATAACGGAACTGAACATTCCATCGGAATATGATGAATTAAATATAATTTCCCAGCAATCGGAAGACGGGAGGACGGAATTTAATTCATTAATCCGATAACCTCCCACGATAATAATTCTTGAACACCAGGGAGTCATGCTCTCCAAACATCGTTCCAGTACACTTTTTCCTCCCAAATCCAAAAGCAGCTTATTGCTGCCAGTTCGCGAGGAATAACCGGCGGCCAATACTACACCATCAACACTCATATTGATTAAAAGGGAGTAAGTCCAGCATTTTTCATCACCACAATTACATATTGGTTTTCATATCAGCAGATTATTAATTAGTATTTTGATGTAGAACTGACATAATCGCCTCGGTGATTTCCTGGTAACTGGTACAACGACAGATATTGGACTGCAGCCATTCGTACATGGTCTCCTGGCTGGCATCCGGGTGAATATTAATCAGTCCCTGGCAATTTATAATAAATCCCGGGGTACAATAACCGCATTGAAAAGCAAAATTATTGACAAAGGCGTGCTGTATGGGAGTGTTGCTAAGCCCTTCAATGGTGGTCACCCGATGGCTGATAGCTTCAACCGCCAGCATAAGACATGATTTAACCGGCCAGCCGTCCACCAGTACGGTACAGGCACCGCAATCTCCGTTCTCACATCCTGGTTTGGCACCGGTCAACCCCAGACGCTCGCGAAGGACGAAGAGCAGGGTATCAGCGGGACGAACCAACACTCGTCTGACTTCTTCATTGACATTTAGTTCAATGATTCCTTCACCCACTAGCTTATACACGCTTACTCCTCCATCGTATGGATAATATTAGTGAGCAGATTGCCCAGTACAAACTTGCGGTATCCGCTGGACCCCTCCAGATTATCGGCAATTGGCTGGGGAATGGCGGCGATAGCTTTATCTATTCTTTTCTCCACCGGCAGTGAGGTTTTATTGATTTCAGCTTCTACTTCCAGAGACCGAAAAGGGAAGTCACATAAGCCGCTGAAGGCGATACGTATCTGTTGGGCCACCTGCATAGCACAAATTGTTACCAGGGGATAATGTATCTTGTCCTGCCGGGTACGCTTGATGTGGAAGTGGGGATAAGACAAAAAAGGTTGGCTAACCCGAATTTGTACAACCAACTCGCCTTTTTCCAGCTGCAGTTTCTGATGGAAAAGCTTATTAATCGGCTGGATTTTGATACCCTGGGGGCCGATGGTGATCACTTCACTGTCCGCCAGCAATAAGGGCAGAGCCGCTTCCCGGTAAATGATAGTACCGCACAGGTTGCCTCCCAGGGTAATCTTGTTTTGTATGGTACGGTCAGCCACTCGGGCTCCGGCACATCCCAACAAGGGAAAAAATCCAGATTCGTGAATTTGGGTCAGAGTAACTCCGGCACCGATAAGCAAACAATCATTTTTTATTTCCAGAATTCTGCATTCGGGTATATTTTTAATGTCAATTACCGCCCCAGTGGATAGATTTGCCATGCGCCCCATACTTATAATTTCAGTACCACCGCCATAATACCTGGGGTCTTTTCCCTGCTGGTCAAGGGCTATAAAAGTCTGTACCGCACTATTAATCGTGTCAGGCCGGTAGTATTCAAAGTCGAAAGGAATCATGGCTGGTTCGCCTTCACTTTCTTCCATATGAGTTCGGGGATTACCGGGACTTCATCAAATTCTACCCCGGCAGCCCGACACAAGGCATTGACCAGGGCGGCATGTATGCCGAGAATGCCGTGCTCGGCTAGTCCACGTGCTCCAAAAGGGCCAATTAAATTGGGAGTCTCTACCCAATCAACAATATACTCCGGCTGTTCACCAATCCGCAGTACTTTGTAGGTACGCAGACTGGTATTTTGCAGTTTTTGCTCCTGATCATAAATAAAAGATTCCCGACTGGCTAATCCCAGCCCCATACCCATAGCTCCCATAACTAACCCTCGGGCTGCCTTGGGATTCAATACTTTACCGGCATCTATTACTGTAACTGCCTTGAGAATTTTATAGGTATAATCTGTGGTATTAAGTTCCACCTCTACCGCCTGGGCCCCGGGCGTGTAATAAGGACCGGGTTTCCCCTTTCCAGTTTCTTTATCCATAGGGGAGAGATGAGGCATGACAAATGTACCCCGGCCTATTATCTGACTCCCCACGGTATTACCATTGGGGTACTTGTAGCCGTGAACAATGTTGGCATACTCAATGTAATAGTAAGGATTTTCTTTCAAGTAAACCCGGCCGGAATCGATATCCAGATCCTCTGGTGAGCATCGCATGACCATTGCTGCCAGGCTATAAATCTGATGCAGGGCATCATCAGCTGCCGCTTCGACAGCGCGTCCCACCATAAATGTGGTCATACTGGCTACCGTCTTCCAATGGTGGGGGCTGGTGCGAGTATTTACCTCCATTTCAACATGGATATTGTTAATGTCCAGCTTAAGTTTCTCGCTTAATATTTGTGCCAGGGTGGTCTTGGTGGAAGGCCCAATTTCTACTGCTCCAACGTGTAAATTGACACTAGCATCCGAGTTAAAAACCACTAACGCGGCAGCAAAAGCATCGGTTGGTGAATTGGAGGTTTTCCAGAGGCAGGCGGCACCTTTGGCGCGAACAAGGTTGTTCCCCATGTTTTGGTACAGCCCTTCATCCCATTTGATCAGAGACTTTACCTTATCCAGACAGGTGGGCAGATCACCCAGATTACTTGGGGTGGCCACCACCTGGGTGGGAGTAGTATAACCAGGGGTAATTGCATTTTTGCGGCGCAGCTCCCAGGGGTCCAGCTCCAGAGCGGCGGCCAGCTTATCCATAGTGCGTTCGACGGCAAATGTCATCGAAGTGTGGCCAAAACCTCGATATGAAGTGGCATAGGTATGATTGGTATATACGCAGTAGGCATCGCACCATACATTGTCCAGTTTGTATGGCCCGGTACAGCTCATCGCCATGGAGTTGGTCATACGCGGACCGGTATCAGCGTAGGCGCCTGTTCCTACTTTAAAGGTATATTGGCCGGCGGTTAAGGTGCCGTCTTTTTTAGCCCCCAGCCTGACATGGGCCTCGAGTGCCAGTTTACAAGGGGAACTGGCAATATCCTGCTCCCGAGTATTCGCTATCATCACTGGTTGGCCGCCCAAAGCCCGGGAAACCATCACTGCCAAATACTCCAACTGTACGGGGGCTTTGCCGCCGTAGCCCCCACCTACCAGGGGAACATGAACGACAACTTTCCCCAGTTCGACACCAAATCGGTCGCTGATCAGCTTGCGTATACTAAATGGGCTTTGAGAAGTACTATGGATGATTATTTGCCCATTAGGCATGATTTCCGCCCGGACACAGCGTGTTTCCATCGCTATGTGGTCGGCCCGGGGAAGGCTGTAAGTCCCCTCCACGATCACTTCACTTTCATTCCAGCCCTGCTGCAAGTTACCCTTGCGGATTTTTACATGATTGACAATATTAGTTCCTGGTTCCGGATATACTTCGGGGATTACCTTTTTATACTGCCCCAGAAGCTCATGAACCAGGGGAGACCCGGAGGTCAAAGCGGACCCCGGAGAATCCACCGTGGGAAGCTCTTCATAAAATACCTTGACCCTGGTGGCAGCAGCGCTGGCTTCTGTTTCATTGCGGGCGACAACAACAGCGATTGGTTCACCATAATACCGCACCTTATCAAGAGCTAATAGCGGACGGTCTTCGATGACCGAACCGGTCAATATGGGAAAACAGTTACCGGTTATAACCGCTTGGACCCCAGGCATTTTACTGGCTTCTAAATAATCAATACCTTTGATATGACCGTGAGCGCAGGTACTGGTAACCAGAACTCCGTGCAAGAGACCCGGTGAAGAAATATCTGCATTATAGGCAGCCCGGCCGGTTACCTTTTCCCAGGCATCTTTCCTAATGACGTCCTTTCCTATAGACAAGGAACTCAATGGTTACCCTCCTTGGCTTGATCTATTATTTTTATGTCCTGAAATACGGCAGCTTATTCCAATTATTGCCCGCCGAATTCAGTGCTGACGCGAACTTTATCAGCCTGGCTGTATATTTTTCAAATTTGCCCGGCTGCTATCCAGGAATGGAAGGCGTTATTACTTGTTAATAATATAAAGAGGGCATTTCGACTGTAACGGAAAGAGAAAGTTCTTTTTAATCCTTGACAAGCTGGACTTGACAAGATATGGTCATAAGCCGTATCATCGTAATGTTGTGCATTATCAAAAGGAAGGGTAATAACATGGATCAGTTAAGAAACATTGGGATCATCGCTCATATTGACGCCGGTAAAACTACCACCACCGAGCGGATTCTTTACTATACCGGACGTAATTATAAAATCGGTGAAACTCATGATGGGGAAAGTACCATGGACTATATGGTGCAGGAAAAGGAACGAGGAATTACCATAACCTCGGCTGCTACCACCTGCCTGTGGCGGGATTATACGATCAACATCATTGATACACCGGGCCACGTGGATTTTACCGCCGAAGTGGAAAGAAGCCTGCGCATCCTGGATGGAGCAGTAGCAATTTTCTGTGCCAAGGGCGGGGTTGAACCGCAATCAGAAACGGTATGGCGGCAGGCTGATAAATATGGAGTACCCCGGTTGGCCTATGTAAATAAAATGGATGCTGTTGGTGCTGATTTTTATAAGGTTGTAGATCAGATAAGCGGTAAACTGGGGGCAAATCCTATCGTGTTAACCATCCCGGTAGGGGTGGAAAGTGATTTTGCCGCCATTATCGACGTTTTGGCTATGGAATATATCACCTTTGATGATGATACCGGAAGTACTGTAAATCGCGGGCCTATTCCCAGCGAGTATCAGGAAAAAGCGGAAGAATACCACCATCAGCTGGTCGAAAAATTGGCTGACCATAATGAGGTTATATTAGAGAAGTATTTTGCTGAAGAAGATATTGACACAGACACCTTAAAACAGGCTATTCGCGAACAGACACTTAAAAACCAGGTAGTACCGGTTCTGTCTGGAAGCAGTTATCGTAATAAAGGCGTACAAACTCTCCTCGACGCAATTGTTGATTATCTGCCTTCACCCAAGGATCTGCCGGCTATGGTTGCTTATAATACCAGCGGTGAAGAAATGGACTGGGAGATGGGGGTTGATCGTCCATTTGCCGGGTTGGTATTCAAGATCATATCTGACCGGCATGTGGGTAAATTAGCATTTATGCGAATCTACTCGGGAGAATTAAAATCAGGGGTTTATGTCTACAATTCTTCCCAGGGTAAAAAAGAACGTGTCGGCCGCTTACTCAAGATGCATGCCAACCATAAACAGGAGATAGAAGTTGCTCGTTCCGGTGATATTGTAGCGATAATTGGCTTGAAAAACTCTATTACCGGTGACACCCTGTGTATGGAAGATCATCCGGTTTTACTGGAATCAATTAATTTCCCGGAACCGGTAATTGAAATCGCTATTGAACCGAAATCCAAAGGGGATCAGGCTAAGTTGGCCGAAGCACTGGCCAAACTATCCGAGGAAGATCCCACCTTCCGGGTCAGTATTGATGAGGAAACTGGACAAACTAAAATTGCCGGTATGGGTGAACTGCATCTAGATATTATTACTGACCGGTTACTGAGAGAATTTAATGTTAACGCCAATATTGGTCAACCGGGTGTCGCTTATCGGGAGACGATATCTCGTCCGGCAGATGGTGAAGGAAAATATGTTAAACAGACTGGCGGTCACGGCCAGTATGGACATATTAAGATCCACATTGAACCCGCAGAAGGAATAGAAGTAGAGAGCAAGATTGTCGGCGGGGTAGTCCCTCGCGAGTATATAAATCCAGCCATGGACGGAATTAAAGATGGTATGCAGCGCGGGCCTTCCAAAGGCTTCCCGGTAGTTGATGTTAAGGTATCAATCTATGATGGTTCTTACCATGAGGTTGACTCTTCAGAAATGGCATTTAAGACTGCTGGTATAATGGCCATAAAAGATGCTTTATCGAAAGCAGGGCCGAGAGTACTGGAGCCGGTAATGAAACTGGAAATAACCACACCTGATGAATATACCGGTGCCATTATTAACAGCATCAATGCGCGCCGGGGCAGAATGGAAACCATGGAGAGTGAAGGCAGTACCCAGATAATTAAGGCATTTGCCCCGTTATCAGAGCTGTTTGGTTACACCACTACACTGCGTTCCGCTACTCAGGGACGTGCATCGTTTACCATGGAGTTTTCGCATTATGAGGACGCGGTTATAAAATAGTTGCTGATTATCGGTGAAAGGACTATTATCAATAATACTGTAGCCTTTAACAGGGGGAAAAGAGTATGCAGAAGTGTCAGGAATGTTTTCAGGAATATCCAGAAGATGCTCTAACCCTGGCCGGAGTAGTTAAAGAGAAAGAGTCCTTGATCGAACTAAGGTACCTGTGCCCATTATGTTATTCCATAAAAATCAGGCACCCTTATGTTTACAATGTTCAGCTGCCGCAATTTTTGATTATAAAAACCCGCGGATAGGAATATGGTAAAAAAATTGGGCACCTCGGTTTAGCCGGAGGTGCCTTCTTGTTTGTGGGGCGTTTTTTGGCCAATTATGTTGTACGGACCTTATTAGTGACAGCTTGAAATATCAGTCATATGCCGCTCAAATTCCTCCTCTTTAAAACCAAGTTTAAGCAGGATGGAGGCAGCACGCTGGTCAATTGATCCTCTTACTTCGGTATAAGGAAGGTTATGAAACAGCAGAAAGGCGCTTATTTTTTCATCCACCAGACGAGCAGCAACCTCATCCTGATAGCGGGTGCCATCAGCAGCGATAGAGAATTCCCGCGGTATATAAAATATTTCCTGATATGAGAACATGTCTTTGAGGGCCATATTATACAATTCGTTTAGGGCATACCTTTCCTTATCATTACGCAGGTCAATATTAAAAGTGGCATAGACGTAGCACAGGAAAGTGGTATTATCGCACAGGATATAATCACAGCGGGATAAATCATCTTCACGCCGTTTTTGACCTAAATAGACCACAAACTGTTCGAAAACATTGGCAGGAGGGCCAAAACGATTAACATAGGTGCGGGCAAATTCCAGACACAAGCCCGAATTTATACCCATAAGACCTAAAATATTGTCCACCTCCTTACAGAGAGTGGTCTTGCCGGTAGATGGTCCGCTGATTACAGCAATCTTGGTAGCCAAGCTTATCCGTCCTTTCAGGGTAGGTTTAGAATTGATTATTACTCGCTGCTGATATTTTTTCCTGTTTATCTAAAATGTACTTCTATTACCATTCTAGCATGTATTCGTTATATCTGTGCCAAAGGGCAGAAACTGTTGTTCAGTATCGGACCATTTATGATGAGGTGGAAACTTTGATATTTGTTTTAAGTTGATTATAGGCAATACAGCCCTTTTAAGGGCTATATTTTTTATTGCCGATAAAAGTTTGGAATAATACCTGGTGTCAGGCAGCTTTTATAAGATAATTTCATAGCTGAGAGAGGACCCATAAGAGCCGGAAGGGGATATACTTTAATTGCATTGGCAAAGGAGGGTATTATTATATGAAAACTGTTGATGCCAGAGGACTGACCTGTCCCCAGCCCGTGGTGTTGACCAAGAGGGAATTTGATCAGGGAGCAGCAGAAATAACCACCCTGGTCGATAATGAGGCTGCCTGCGAAAATCTTACTCGCCTGGGTCAGAGCCTGGGCTGTGAGGTTATGGTTAATACAGAAAAAGATGGCTATAGTGTGATTTTAAGCCGTAATACGGATGAAGCTGTAGTCGGCAGGGTTGAGGTTCTGCCGACAGCTAATGATGTAGTTTTAATAGCCAGTGAATATTTTGGCCGGGGTGAAGCGGAACTGGGAGCAGTTGTAATGAAGAGCTTCCTTTACGCTTTAAATGAAGCACCGGAACGAGTTAAAACTATGATCTTCATGAACTCCGGGGTAAAACTGGTCAGCGAAGGCTCACCAGTAATTGATTTATTACAGAGTATCGCGGGTAAGGGTATTGAAGTTTATGCCTGTGGCACCTGCCTGGATTTTCATCATTTAAAGGAGCATTTAGCGGTGGGAAAAATCACTAATATGTATTCCGCTCTGGAAATGATGCAGCAGGCAGGAAAAGTATTAACCGTATAAAGGGTTACGCAGAATTTTAGAGATAAATTATGGGCAGATTGGTCAGGCTTTTGACCGATCTGCCCGTTTGCTTGGTTATGAAGTTTGGTGCTTGATTTAGCCCTGTGGTAGGATACAATAAGGAAATATCGGGATTATGGAGGAATGGGCATGGAACTGTTGGCACCAGCTGGAAACTATCAGGCACTAGTAGCAGCAGTTGAAGCCGGAGCAGATGCAGTTTATACCGGCGGTAAGCAGTTTTCAGCCCGGAGGCAGGCCACCAACCTGGATAATGATGAACTAGAAAGAGCGGTGGTTTACTGTCATCTGCGTGATCGTAAGCTTTATCTCACAGTCAATACCTTGATCGCTGATTCGGAAATGGAAGCAGTATTAGACTATCTTTTTTATTTGCAGGGCATTGGGATAGATGGAGTAATTATTCAGGATCTGGGGCTGGTCAGTGCTTGCCGTCAGCTGTTTCCAGATCTGCGCCTTCATGCGTCTACCCAAATGAGTATTCATAACCAGGCAGGAGTTAAGTGGGCCCAGCAGCAGGGATTAAAGCGGGTGGTATTAGCCAGGGAACTGTCACTGGTGCAAATAAAGATGATCCAGGAAGCCTGCCCCCAGATGGAACTTGAAGTATTTGGTCACGGTGCTCTCTGTTATTCTTTTTCAGGACAATGTTTATTCTCCAGCTTAGTAGGTGGGCGCAGCGGCAACCGGGGTAATTGTGCCCAGCCCTGCCGGCTGCCCTATCATTTACAGGGCAAAGCCAACGGCTTAGTCAAGGTAGCCGGCCAGCATCTGCTCAGTCCCGCCGATTTGTATTTGCTGCCTTATCTAAAGGATATGGAAACAGCGGGAATAGGCTCATTAAAGATTGAGGGCCGCATGAAAAGACCTGAGTATGTAGCCACAGTTACCAGAGTTTACCGGGAGGCCATTGACCGTGGTGGAGAGCTCACCAAGGATGAATTAAAACAGGCTGAGCAGGAATTGACAGCCGCGTTTAACCGGAATTTTACCCCGGCATTTTGGCACGGGGAGGCAGAAAACTACCTGTCCCCCTTAAGACCGAATAATCGTGGGATTTTGATAGGAAGAATAGCAGCTGCTAAAGGGGAAGGGGCAGTAATTGCCCTCAAAGAGGAATTGCGCCTGGGTGACGGTATTGAAGTTTGGACCAGCAGCGGCGGTAATGCGGTTACCATAATAAAAAAAATGCTATTAGATGGCAAGGAAGTAATAGATGCCCCCGCGGGCAGCCGAGTGGAAGTGGAGCTGTCAGGGGTGGCAGCCGGGGACCGGGTATTTAAAACCAGCGACATCGATCTAATTACCAGAGCGCAGGAGCTAACCCAGGAAAATCGCCCGGGCGGTCGACGACCAGTATCGCTGTTCTGTCAGGCCCAGACCGGTACTCCACTGGTTATCACTATCAGGGACCTGATCAGTGGGTTAAAGATAGATGCCAGCTCCCGGGAAAATTTATCGGCGGCCCGGCGAGATGCGACCACGGTTGATCAGATTAAAGATAAAATCGGCGAATTGGGAGATACCCCGTTTGCCATTCAAAATTTGGAGGTTGAAGTTGACGGCAGATGCCTGGTACCATTTAGCTGGATTAAGGATGTAAGGCGTCAGGTGGTTGAGGTATTTAAAAAAACACTGTTAGAGGAAAAACGGCCGCCGATAGTGTCAAAACACGAATTTATTGAAGGAAAAGGACCAACTTTAGAACGTTGGATCAATCGCTTTTCCAGGCAGCCTGATGTTGGATTGACGGTAGCAGTTGATCGGCTGGAAACGGCACGTGCTGCCCTGGAGGGCGGGGCTGACAGGGTATACCTGAATTTGGCCGGTACCAAAGGCGGCAAGTTAGATGCCCAGGGATTACATGAGATACTGGCAGCTTGCCGGCCCGGGCAGAAAGTGTTGGCATTGTTACCACGTATACTGCTTCCTGGAGAAGGCATAATTGATCTCGGGCCATTTAATGGGGTGGTTGTTACCAACCCCGGCTGGTTTAATGGCAAAGCTGATCTTAAAATTGGAGATTATACTCTGAACGGGTTCAATGAGCAGACGGTTGGGTATCTTTTGGATCAAGGGCTGGATACCGTTTGTGTTTCCCTGGAATTGAATATGCAGCAGTTAAAGCCGCTTATGGCACACTTCCCAGGACGTCTGGAATGTGTGGTTCATGGCGACATTCCCATTATGACCTCCCGATTTTGCTTGTTAGGATATACTGCGGACAAGAATTCATGTCAGCGCTGTCCACGACCCTGTATTCAGGATGAATACCAACTGGTTGACCGAAAAGGATACCAGTTCCCTATCAAAACAGATACTTATGGGCGCTTTCAGCTTTTCAATTCCCGTACCTTATGCGTAATCGAGGAGATACCTGAATTAGTAAGGAACGGCATTGGGTCAGTGAGGTTACAGTTATCGCTGGCTGCTCCGGAAGCAGTTTATGAAATAACTCAAATTTATCGTCAGGTTTTAAATCGAAAGCTGGGAACCACGGAAATAATCAGGTTAAAAGAAAAACTTCGAGAATGGGCCCCCAGTGATTTTACCAAATTACATTATTATCGAGGGGTGATCTGACCCAATGTGGGAGGACAGTCTGCGCCGGTTAGAATTCTATAAAATAGTAACCCTGCTGGAAGCAGAGGCAAGTTTCCCCGGCGGCAGAAAGCTGGCTGGGCAAATCAGCCCTCAACGAGACCTGGCAGCGGCAACTCGTCGTTTGGACGAAACCAGGCAAGGAGTGGAACTGGTTATGACCCGGGATACCAGCTTCATTTCCAGGGCTCATGATCTGGAAGTCCACCTGAGGAGAGCGCATACTTATGCTCAGCTTAACCCGGAGGAACTAAGTGAGATTGCCTCTACCTTAAAGGTGATGAGGCAGTGTTCTGCTTTTAAAAGTGATAAGGGACATGAATATATAAACAGCCTGGTGTCAGCTATGACCGATTTAGGACCATTAGAGCGCTATCTCTTTTCGCTGGTTGATGAGTATGGGCAGTTAAGAGACGATGCCTCACCAGAATTAAAGTCGATCCGTCAGCGCATGGGCACAGCCCGCCAGCGTATTCGTGATTATTTAAAGGAGTTTGTCCGGGGCGGTGAAAATCAAAAATATCTTCAGGATGATGTCATTACTGAGCGCAATGGCCGGTTTGTAGTGCCGGTACGCCAAGAATACCGCAACCAAATCAGAGGATTAATTCATGATGAATCAGCCAGTGGGGCCACGGTTTATATCGAGCCGGAACGGGTGGTTACTGCCGGCAACGAGGTGCGGAAGCTGGAAGCGGAAGAAAAAAGAGAGATCGAACGCATCCTGCGGGAAGCATCGGCCAAAGTGGCAGCCAATTATGAAGGTATTTACGCGAGTCTGGAGATCCTGAGTGAGCTTGATTTTATTTTGGCCCGGGCTCGATTAGCTTTGTCCATGGAAGCTTATTATCCAAGACTTAATGATCAGGGCCGGGTGCAGTTGGAAAGAGCCCGGCATCCCTTAATACCTCGTGCTCAGGCAGTTCCCATCGATGTCGAGCTGGGACAGGGATTTGATGTATTAGTGATAACCGGACCCAATACCGGTGGTAAAACGGTAACCCTGAAAACAGTTGGTTTGTTGACGGTTATGGCGATGGCAGGATTATTTATTCCGGCGCGTGAAAATTCAATGCTCAGTTTATTTGACCAGGTCTTTGTTGATATTGGGGATGAACAAAGCATTGAACAGTCCTTATCTACCTTTTCATCCCATATGACCAATGTTATTGACGTTCTAAACAGTATGACCCCGCAATCGCTGATTCTATTAGATGAGCTGGGGTCGGGAACCGACCCGCAGGAAGGGGCTGCATTAGCCCGTGCTATCCTGGAAAACCTGGTGGACAAAGGGGTACGGGCAGTAGTTACTACTCATCACAGCGGATTAAAAACTCTGGCTTATACCAATCCGCGGATGCAGAATGCCTGCGTGGAGTTTGATCCGGTCAGCCTGCGGCCAACCTATGTTCTTACCATTGGATTGCCGGGGCAGAGCAATGCTTTAGCGATTGCCCGCCGCTTGGGACTGGATGCTGATATTATTGAAAGAGCCGCCGAATTTGTACCCCGTACTGAGATCGAGCTGGGCAACATGATTCGGGAGTTTAAAAATGCCCGCCGGGAAACCGAACAGGAAAAAGCTGAAGTAAGGAAATTAACCGTCGCCTTAAAAGGTAAGGAACATGAACTGGAAGAGCGGAGGCAGCAGTTGGAAACTGTTTATGAACAGCGGCTGCAGAATGCGGAAAAGGAAGCCCGCCGCTATTTAATGGAAGCCCGGGAAGAAGCTGAGATAGTAATTGATGAACTTAAGAATCTGCTTAAGGATAAGGAGAAAATAAAGTGGCATCAGATTGAAGAAACCCGGGCCAAGCTTAAAAAGATAGCTCCTTTGCAGAGAGAGCCAGCAGAGGAGATGGATAATGACAGTCATCAATTATTAGTCGGGGATTATGTTGAAGTCAGAAGCCTCCGCCAGCGGGGATACATTCTGGATGGACCCAGCAGCAGCCAGGAGTATACGGTTCAAATCGGTATTATGAAGGTAACGGCTTCCCGAGATGATCTGAGTAAGAAGCTGGCTCCGGAAGAGGTTAAATCCCGCCAGGCACGAAAAACTTATCTGGAAAAGGCTAAGAACATATCCCCGGAAATAGATCTCCGTGGGCAGTTAGCTGAGGAAGCGCTGGAAAACCTGGAGCAGTACCTGGAAAATGCTCACCTGGCCGGTTTGGAACGAATCCGTATCATTCATGGCAAGGGCACTGGTGCACTTCGCAGCGCAGTCAGGGATTATCTGCATGGACATCGCTATGTATTAGATTTCAGCCAGGCTGCACCTAACGAAGGTGGATTTGGGGTAACCATCGCGCATTTGTATCGATAATAATCTGCAAAAAATGAACCCGGTAATTGGCTGGCGGCCAGACCGGGTTCTTTTTGGTTTAGACTAGGGCAGAGCGAAAGTGATATTAGTGGCGATACTCGTTAGATGATATTGTAAAGCCTCTTTTTTCAGGGGCTGGTTATTTTATGCTCGGGCAGGTTACAGTGTGGTATTTTAGTTGATGCAGGTACCGTAATTGTTTCCAGGTTACTGGGATCACAGCCACCCTTTTCATCAGGACCTGGGCGATTGGCTAAATAGAGTTTACCCTGATGTTTGGCATCTCTGCAAACGGTCACCTCTTTGGTTGGCTCTTTATTAGTTCCGGTATAAGGATCTCCTGGATGTTCTGTACAATAGTCCCGAGGAGCTGCATCCGGTAAGAAATCGGCATCGCTTTTTGTGACCGGATGGGGACAGTTAACGGTGGCCAGCAAACCGGTTTCCGAACAAATATAGGTTACCTTTTGGCCAGGTACAGCGGTATCAAAATTATGGGGGCAGATATCAACTGGCTCCTTACCCTGGATAAAATATTCAGTAATTATATCACTGGCAGGACAATACTGAGAAGGCAGCAAACCTGACTTCTTACAGACCTGTACTTCAACAATATTATCTGGCTTTACAAAATCCCTGGCAGCTTTCCCTTTGACTGCCCTGGTCATTACTTTGTTAAAAATGATTGCCGGATGTTTTCCGCCGAAGGTATCTTCCGCTTTGCCTTTCATGGTTTCATTATTATCGAAACCAATCCATACCGCACAGCTGTAATATGGAGTAATACCGGCAAACCAAACATCCTTTTTATCACTGGTGGTACCGGTTTTACCTCCGGTCGGCATACCGGCAACGGCACCACGCGAACCTGTTCCATGGGGATCATATACTACAGATTTTAACAGGGAAGTTATCAGCCAGGCAGTTGATGGTTCCATAACTTTTTTGGCTTTGAATTTAGATTCATAAATAACATTTCCATTAGCATCCTCTATTCGGGTTACTGCGTGGGTAGGCACATATTTACCTTCGTTAGCAAAGACACCATAAGCGGCTGCCAGCTCCAACGGAGTAACACCTTGAGTTATTCCTCCGAGAGCAGTAGACAAGTTATAATCGTTCTTGGCGCCAGCCCGAACCAGGGTGGAAATACCCATATCCTCAGCCAGATCCAGCCCATGTTTAATTCCAACCATATCAGCCAGCTTTACGGCGTAGGTGTTAATGGATCGTTTAACTGCTTCCCGCATGGTGATTGGTCCCAGGTAGACACCATCATAGTTTTGAGGTGTCCATGTTTTACCATCACCTAAGTTATAGGATTTTAATGAATCATCCAGGACCAGGTTGGGCATATATCCGGCTTCCAGTGCTGGCGAATAAACAACGATTGGTTTAAAAGACGAACCCGGCTGCCGCTTGGCCATGGTAGCCCGGTTAAAACCACGCTGGATGGTATAATCACGTCCTCCAGCCAAAGCAATAATTTCACCTTTATGGGGGTCAACAATCGCCATCCCCGATTGAACTGCCTCTTTTTTTGAGTTTTTAAAACTGGGGAAATTAGCCTTGTTAGCATAGATTTCTTCAGTAAGTTTTTGTACATCGGTATTCATACTGGTATAAATACGCAAGCCTTCAAAGTAAAGAGCGTTATTCGGCTGGGAGTAACCCTTTTTGGACAATATGGTCTGGCATTCTTCCATAACATTGTCCATATAAGCCCCATACTGGTAACCTTCAATACTGGCAGTATTATATTCAAGTTTGGTTTTGGTGGCTTTATCATATTCGGCGGCGGAGATAAAACCGCACTCTTTCATGCGGTTAAGTACCTGCAGCTGTCTGGCTTTTGCGCGATCCGGGTGACTAAAAGGCGAATAACGGTTTGGACTCTGCACCAAACCAGCCAGCAAAGCACATTCAGGCAATGATAATTGGGTTACATCTTTGCCAAAATAAACATTGGCAGCAGTTTGTACGCCATAGGTACTTCCCCCAAATAGCACCTTATTCAGGTACATCTCCATGATTTCCTTTTTGGTATAATGGCGCTCCAATTGGACAGCGAGCACGATTTCACGAATTTTCCGCTCATAGCTTTTATCGGTTGTCAGATAGGCGCTGCGGGCTAACTGTTGGGTAATAGTACTGGCTCCCTGGGCTTTACTGCCGGATATGACATCTACAATTACCGCGCGAAAGATTGCTTTCAAATTAATGCCATGATGTTCGAAAAACTCTGTGTCTTCAGTGGCAATAAAGGCATTGACAAGATCAGGCGGAATCTTTTTATAAGGTACCAGGGTACGATTTTCCTGGGCATGAAATTGAAAGACGGCCTTGCCAGCCTGGTCAAAAACCTGAGAACCCTGTTGGCCGTACAGCTTATCTGCATCCCAGGCAGGCAGGTTGCGCATGGTACCGACGACCACACCTCCGGCCAGGCCAATAATAATAAATGTAATAACTACGATAGTACGTATAAAAATGCTGCGGGTTTGGCTTTTTTTACGCAATTATTGAATCCTCCTTGGCGGCTATACGCAATGGGACTTTGACATAAATCAGTCAGTATAAGAAAATAGATTAGAATTTGGTACGATAATTATTTTATTATATAGTAACGCCTTACCCGGGTTACGTCTATTCATAACCCATCCCAATACAGGTTAGTTCAACCAGATGATGATATAAAATGGGAGGTAAAATTCAATGGAGTCGAAATCAATAAAGCAGTATGTAGATGAACAAATGACTGTAATCCGCAGGGGAGCCGCTGAGATAGTCCCTGAAGAAGATTTAATCAAGAAGCTGCAAAAATCATATCAAAGCAAGAAACCACTCAAAATCAAACTTGGGCTTGATCCAACGGCACCAGATTTACATCTAGGTCATACGGTGGTTTTAAATAAATTACGTCAATTTCAAGATTTGGGTCATGAAGTGCATTTAATAATAGGTGATTTTACCGGGATGATTGGCGACCCCACCGGCAAGTCCGAAGCACGTAAACAATTAAGTGAGGAAGAAGTCAAGATTAATGCCCGGACTTATGAAGAGCAGATCTTTAAAATATTAGACCCGGAACGCACAGTCGTTCACTTTAACAGCAAATGGCTTTCACCGATGAATTTTGCTAATGTGGT
The DNA here is from genome assembly GCA_050259135.1 of Methylocystaceae bacterium. GTDB lineage: Bacteria > Bacillota > Syntrophomonadia > Syntrophomonadales > JBLNAA01 > JBLNAA01. The sequence continues at coordinate 29,918 of JBLNAA010000067.1, forward strand.
TAAATTAGCGGCTAAATATACTCTAGCCCGGATGATGGAAAGGGATGACTTTGCCAAACGCTATCGGGAAGGTCTGCCCATCAGTGTGCATGAACTATTCTACCCGCTTATGCAGGGTTATGATTCAGTAGCGTTGGAAGCCGATGTGGAAATGGGCGGTACTGATCAAAAATTTAACCTTTTAGTAGGACGTCATCTGCAGAGGGAATACGAGCAGGAATCTCAGGTTGCCTTGATGATGCCGATCCTGGAAGGTACCGACGGTATTCAGAAAATGTCCAAGAGTTTGGGAAACTATATCGGTATCAATGAAGAACCTAATGATATGTTTGGTAAGACCATGTCCATACCCGATGAAATGATTGGCAGGTATTTTACTCTGGTAACCCGGGTGCCGCAAAAAGAGATCGAAGATATGGTGGCTAAGATGCAAAGTGGAGCCATGAATCCTCGGGATGCTAAGATCCGTTTAGCTCGAGAGATAATTACCATGTACCATAGTACTGATGCAGCGGATGCAGCTGAAGAGCGTTTCCGCACTATTTTTCAAAAAAATGATCTACCAGAAGATATGCCTGAATATGTAATGAAAATTGAACCCGACATCTGGCTCCCCAAGTTGTTGGTTGATGCCGGTTTATTGGCTTCCACCAGTGAAGGCCGCCGGCAGATAAAAGCTGGCAGTGTAAAAGTGAATGGAAAAAGGGTTGAACTCGAAAGTATCCCCTTGAATCAAGGAGATGTGCTGCAAGTAGGAAAACGTAAATTTATACGTCTTCAAGCTAAATAAATATAAACTCAAATTTAAAAGAGAAAGCGGTATCACCGTTTTCTCTTTTCTTCTTTTATATACTGCTATCCACTAATACTGTCATATATTAGCTTGAGGGGTGATCTTATGCGGCGTATCAGAATCAAACCCTGGGCTATCCTAGTATTAATAGGGCTTATAGTAGTATTTTTCTTAATCAGTTTAAGGCTGACAGCATCATTTAAACAAGCTGCCCTCAGTCAGGCACAGCTCGAGGGTGTCGGTGCGGTAAATCGGGCAGTACTCGATACCGTGGTCAAAGAGGTCAAATATGAACGCCTGGTGATAATACGGCAGGACAGTGAAGGCCAAGTGGTTTTAGTGCAGCCTAATCCGGTAGAAATAAGCCGAATTGTAGCATTGACTCAATTAGCGGTAAAAGACCAGATGGATCAGTTGGAAAGCAAAAATATTTCGCTTCCGCTTGGATTAGCACTGGGCAGTCCCTTAGTATCATCTATGGGGCCACATGTAACAATCCGAGTAATGCCGGTAGGATCCGTCAATGTTAATTTGAGAGACAGCTTTGAAAGCGCCGGAATCAATCAAACTCGTCATTTGATAACTCTGGATATAAAAAGTACTATTAAAGTTATTGTGCCATTCTACCACAATGAAGTAAAAATCAGTACGCAAATGCCCCTGGCGGAAACCATAATTGTAGGACGCATACCTGCCACTTATTTGCAATGGGGAAAAGGATTCAATGAGCGCTTGCGCTAAGCGCCAAAATGCGGGCGCTTTAGCGCTTCCCTTGTGGTCGACTGGTGAGCTGACGCTCGGTCGCTGGTGAGCTTGCGCTCACTATCCGCGACACTTGCGCAAACATCGTGCGCGACGCAATGCGTCGACACTAGACGAAACATCGTCGCCGTCGCATTTTGTGTGCATCGCATCGCGAATGTTTTATCAAACGCCCGCTTAACGAGGTGTTTGATAAATTATTTGCAGATCAGCCTTGACAGGGGATATATCGCGGTGATAAGATAAATTTCGGTCGCGGGTGTGTCGCCGACAATGTATCGGTAAATATCGCGCATAATGAGCGAAGCTCATAAGCGATGATACCAAGCGACAAAATTCTAAAGGTCAATCACCAAGGTTGATTTAAGACACAATGGAAAAATAAACCTGGTGACAAGCCGGGGGGAAAAGTGATACACTAGACTTCCTGCCGCGAACGAGACAGAGATGTCGAGGCGGAGGGAAAAGCAAGTCACGACGGCGACGATGTATCGCCAAGTGCCGCGACATAGTGAGCAAAGCTCACCAGCGGCCTGCCAAAAGATACCAGGTGACAAGCAAGGAAGAAACGTGGTACACTAATCTTCCTGCCGCGAACGACAGCGATGTCGAAAACGGCAAAACTGGTGAGTAAGCTTTTGGGCTTACGAACCGCGTTCTTATGAAACTTAACAGCGAATGACCTGGTTTCGTTAAAACTTTTGAGATTTTCAAAGATAACGCGACCGGACAACGAAAATTTTCATTCATTAATATCGGGTGGGATAACTGCCAGTGATTAATGGATGAGCGAGCGTTGTTACTGGTCAGGATATAAACTTTAATTGGAGAGTTTGATCCTGGCTCAGGACGAACGCTGGCGGCGTGCCTAACACATGCAAGTCGAGCGGAGATTATTATGAAGCTTG
>JBLNAA010000068.1:0-5434 GCA_050259135.1 Methylocystaceae bacterium
GCGTCAGCTACCGAACATTCCTCACTTAAAAGAAACCGGGTAGCCATCTGTATCCCATCTGCTCCTAACTGCACCATCTCAGCCATATCATAACCATCGACAATACCACCGGCAGCAATTACCGGAATGTTAACAGCCTCTTTAATCTCGGGAAGAATTTCTTTTATTGAACGGTCAGTACCCAGGTGGCCCCCGGCCTCGGTACCTTCAGCTACTACGGCGGCAGCGCCGCACTGCTGGGCCAGATGGGCAGCCCGACCTGATGAAACAATCGAGACTACCGGTATCCCGCTGTCCTTTACCATCCTAAAGATATCCCGGGAAAAGCCCGCTCCGGTAAATATTACATCAATACCCTTATCGATGGACGCCTGTACTAATTCCTTAAACTGGCCGGCGGCAAACATAATATTTACACCCAGGATTCCAGAACCGGATGCTTTACGAGCCTGTACTATTTCCTCTGCCAGTTCTTCCGGCTCAATTCCGGTCCCACCGATAACACCCATACCTCCGGCTCTAGCTACTGCAGCTGCCAGCGAAGCAGTAGAAACCTTTATTGACATGCCGCCCTGGATAATGGGAAACCTCGGGACCAGATTCCCTATTCTTAATTCTTTTAGCTGCAACGAAAGTGCCCTCCCTGTTGTGTCCACTGCTACCTATAGCTTTGTCCATTATATTTGTTCATTATATACTACGGGGGGCAATTTGTCTTAATATTCTGACTATTGGTCCCGTCCCTTCCGTTTTCAGGTATAACCTTGACTTACCCTTCACCAGGGGGCATAAGAAACCTTTGATGACTATTTGGCGTACTGCTTATCACTGCCCAGGATATGCTCCCCAATCCAATTAACAATAAAATCCAGGGTATCTAAGATATATTTATGCTGGTTTTCATCAATGGTATTTAAATTTACATTGTTGATGCGCTCGATAAAATCATCATGCAGGGTCTTGTGCGACAAGAATTTCTTGTAGCCGATGCTTTTCATATATTCCTCTTCAAAGGAAAAATGATAAACTGTATAATCCTTTAATTCATCCAATATGGCGACGATCTGATCATACTTGTCTGTCACCAGGTTATCCTTTAATAAGGCATACGCTTTTCCGGCAATCGCAAAGAGCTGCTTATGCTGGTTATCAATAGCTTCATTGCTGACACTGTACTCATCTTTCCATTCAATCACCCTGGGTATCCCCCTCTCGCCATTTTAGAATTTTAAATATATTTTAATATATTCGGTTCTATTTAAATACCATATAAACTGGTCGTTAGGGTATTAGTAACCAAACTGAAAACTCACAGATACAATATATGAGAAATATTAATACAGGATGGATATTTATGTTAACTGTTCGTACATCTCTTACCGTCGATACAGTTAGAATACCGGGCCGAACCGCCCAAATATTATCACTAAATATCAATAAACTTGTCTGGCCAGCCTCCAACGTATTCTGGAAACCTCGAGCTGTTACCCTGGTTCCGGATAATCGATGGCGGCAGGCACTTATTGGTACCATGTTAGTTCATTTCCCGCGCAACTCTGCGCTGTTAGCCACCAACCCCAGGGAGCTGCCAGCCAGGATCAAAGAAGAAATCAAACATCTTGCTCCCAGCGGTATCGGTACTGATAACCAAAAGCTGCCCGCCCAGGTTTTTCTGGTTGGTGATTTAGACAGCCGGGTGAATAAAACCGTCCGCAAGGAAGGATTCAGCACCCTGGTTTTCAAAGCTGATGATGATTATCAGCTGGCGGCTGATGTAGCTCAATTCGCTGTCAGGGAGATGCCGAAAAAGCCTCCCCTGGTATTACTGCCCTTTGCTGATTATCTTGATAGTCAGGCAGTAGCCGGTTTGACCGCTCATTCCGGAGCACCCATACTGTTTGTTAATCGCGATAATATACCAACAGCTACTCAAAAAGCACTGAAAATGATCAATCCTCCCGCCATCTATCTTATCGGCCAGGATAACTCGTTAAACCCTTATCTTTCCGATAAAGTAGCCACCATTTTACCTGATACCCCGATTAAAAGAATTACCGGAAAAAGCGTAGCCGAATTATCAGTTAACCTGGCAGAGTACTATGACCCAGAATACCAGTTCGGCTGGGGCCGAAATATGCCTGCCGGGGATGTATTAACCTTTATACCCTCCAACTATCAATACGCAGGTATATTTGCTTCACTGCTTTCTCACCTGGCAACCCATGCCCCGATAATCATTCTGCCTAGCCATGACCGCATTCCTGATACCGTAAAAGAATACCTGGACCGGATAAACCCACCCATGAATATGCCGCCAAGGCCGCCCTTTATGCGCGGATGGATAGTGGGTAATAGTGACGGTATCTCCGACCGGCAGCAGATTGAGCTCGAGTCATTATTAATTAAGGAAGCCGGTGACTGGCCGCCTCATATGTGATTGTGACAAATTTAATAAAACGAAAGGGCTTTCAGGTTTGCCCTGAAAGTCCTTTTCTAGTGCAGAAGATAACTCGATGGTTATAATCCATATCCGTCTTCAACCAGCTCGGTTAGTTTGGATAAGAATCTGACGGCGGGAGCGCCGTCAATGACGTCGTGATCAACGAGAACCGTCATACATAAATATTCTCGGATTTCTATTCGGCCATCCACCACTCCGGGCTTTTGAACAATGGAACCGAGGGCAAAACAAAGGGGGTGAACGCCGATGGGAATCACCCACCCATTAACTTTGCCGGCCGTTCCCACTGAGGTAACCACGACGGTCCCCATAAGCTGCTTGGTCAAAAACGGATTTCTTATTATGTACTGCCAGATCGACCTTCTTATAAAACCAGGCAGCATATAATAAAGCTTCATTAAAAATGTATTTTGTTTTTCTCCCAGTACGTTGTCCCCTGCATCCTGAAGCGGCTGTTTTTTTCCCACTTCGATTTCATCATATATCTGTTCAATGCTTTTATTATTGGTTCCCCGAATTACATAAGGCAAAGGCACCTTCTGACCCTGAACTTCCCTTTCAATGACCATAGAAATATCAACATCTTTAAAGATTACAACTTGCCGCTTACCTTTCTTCACCCCGTGAACTTCACCGAATTGGGAAACAGCTTCACTTATGCATTTAAGTATCCAGGCGTTAAAGGATACTTTATAATTTTGTTCCTTAAGACTGACTATTTTTTGACGGGCAGCAGCAACATCCAGCTCAACCAGGGCAGTTACATGATGCTTGTTTAAACCGACCGCCGTTACATCAAAAGTTGCCAGCCTGCTTGCCGGAAAGGTAGTAGTTTCGTACTGGCCAAAACCTTTAGCCAAAAAAACACCCCCATATTCTTATAAAGACCCCGGAGCCGAAATCACTCCGGGGGCACAACAATTTGGGGCTATATGATTTAAATTCCCAGGAGTTCGCGGGCATTATCGCACAATATTCGCCTTTGCAGAGCCTGATCTCCCCGACAGGCCACCTCTACTATCTTTATATGGGGTTCCCGGCTGCCCCAGGGCCAATCAGAGCCAAATAAAACCCGTTCGGGGCCAAAAGACTTCACCAGACGGCGCACTGATTCCGGTGACTGAAAGCTGATATCCACCCATACATTGGGTAAGCAGCCCATCAGCTGATAGACCTCTTTCACCCAGAACAATCCGGCATGCCCGACAATAAAATTGACCTCCGGGAATGTGCGTACCGTGGCATTGATATCTTTTATATTACCATTGGCCGGAGTATTTTTACCTTTTTCACTTCCCAGATAATAATGAGACATCCCGGCATGAATTAATACTGGCTTTTTCAGCGGGGCAAACGCCTGCAGGACCTGCAGGCTGCGTTCATCGCGCAGTGATACTGATTGGATAACCGGATGCAACTTCAGCCCCACGGCCCCGGCCCCCACATCATGCTGCAGTTTGGCTCCGATATCATGGGGAGTGGTAAAATCGATACTGGTAAAAGGCAGTATCCGTGGTTCGACTGCCCGGGCCCGAGCCAGGTCCTCAAAGGTTACATACGGCGCAATCGGCAGACACACCGCATAATCAACCCCGGAAGCATCCAGGGAACTGCTGAAATTCTCCAGAGTAGCCGTGGAATTACGGGCCCGCTGGGCTTTGGTTGCCCAGTAACCTGTGGCCAGATAAGCCAGCTTCCCCAGGCCGAAAGAGCGGTTAAACTGTTTTTCATTGGTGACCTGCGGATCCCACATTTTCTCCTTGACCACACCCCGCCGGTATATCAGTTCCCCGCCTCCCGGGTAGAGAATATCCCCCAGATGTCCGTGGCTGTCAATAATCATGGTCCTTCCCTCCCCTAACTTTACAAACTTGTTTAATCGCCGCAAAGTTCCCCGACCAGTTCCCTTATACATTCGATATACCTATCCACATCTTCCTGCCTGGTGGCAGGTCCGACCAGGGCCATTTCATGCACCGGGGTCAGTATAATGCCACGGTTGGCACAGTAGACATGAATCAGATTTTCCAGCGGACCGGACAGGCCATCGGTAAACAAATCCACCGCATTATACTCTACATCCTGGATGGCCTCCCAGCCATTTTTCGGAGGCTGCGGCAAAAACCTGAATTCTACCCGGCAGCCGATACGGGCGACATACCAGGGCAGTTTATGCTCGGCGATTACCTGGCGAATACCATCCTCCATAATCCGAGCTAATACCGGCCCAGCTTTTCGCTGCGCCGGTATAATTTCAAAATATTTTTTTATAAAAGTATTTTCCTTTTACGGTTAGAAACTAATCATCTATTAACCAAAGCCTGGAATGGTTTAAAAACCTCGGTAGCATAATAGTCGGTTACTAGTTAACACTAGTACAAATTGGATTTGGAGGTGTTCAACTTGCCCGATGTCCATTGCACAGTTAATAGTTGCCATTTTTATCAGAGCGGTGACCTTTGTAGATCTAATGCCATTAAGGTCATGAGCGAAGGTTCTCGGGAGGCATCTACAGAAGAGGAGACCTGCTGCAATACTTTTAAGCCGAAGAGTTAAAGCTGGGCAGTTCTCATAGCGTTAAAAACCCGCCTGCTCTACACAGGTGGGTTTTTAACGCTATATTTTATTACTCAAGAAGGCTCGTAACCAGAGTAAAATCCAATGCATATTTAATTTATTAGCTCCTGACAATAATAATTTTCCCAAAGACAGTATCGTTCCTTATTTGCTTTATATGGAAAAAAGAAAAGCCTTTGTGTTTCCACAAAGGCTTGGTCTTTTAAAATGGTGCGGCAGATGGGACTTGAACCCATACGGTCTCCCACACGCCCCTCAAACGTGCGCGTCTGCCGATTCCGCCACTGCCGCATATTAGGTTTTTTAATGGACTGCAAGAGATAGTATACGCCAGAAACGCCGAATTTGTCAATTACTAGTCGAGCAAACTTCCCAGCTGGTTATTGTTGTCAAAAA
>JBLNAA010000069.1:0-10042 GCA_050259135.1 Methylocystaceae bacterium
CCCCGGTAACGGGGCAACAAGGACCCGTGCACATTGATACAGCCATAAGGCGGCAGCTGCAGGATGTTTTCCGGCAGGATCTGACCATAAGCCACGACCACGATTATCTCAGGATTCAACTCTTTGAGTATTGATATATATTCAGCTTCCTTAATTCTGACCGGTTGATATACTGGTACTCCATACTCCTCAGCCAACAGTTTTACCGGGCCCGCGGTCAAGTGGTGTCCCCGTCCTTTAGCCCGGTCAGGCTGGGTAAATGCAGCAGCAACGTCGTGTCCGGCCAGAAGCAAAGATTTAAGGCAAGGTACCGCGAAAGTAGCGGTACCCATGAATACTATGCGCATATTTTATGATTTCCTCTCTTTGAGTACCGTCTCCGCCCGATCAATGAACAATATTCCATCCAGATGGTCGATTTCGTGCTGAAAAACCCGCGCCAGCATATCCTGTCCTTCAATGGTGAATTCATTGCCGCTACGATCCAGGCTGCGCACCACAACCCTTTTGGCCCGCTTGACTTTTCCGCGGGTATTGGGAATAGACAGGCACCCTTCAAACCCGTTTTGTTCGCCTTCCATCACCAGAATCTCGGGGTTTATCAGTTCAATTAAACCTTCGCCCACATCCAGTACGACCACTCGTTTGCTTACTCCAATCTGGGGGGCGGCCAGACCTACTCCATCCGCAGCATAAAGGGTATCCTTCATATTATCAAGCAAGCGAATTACACCTGCATTTACTCTGGTTACCGGGGCACATTTTTCACGCAGCAGATTATCTTCAAGCGTGAGTATTTCATATACCGCCATAATTCCCCAACCTTTCATTGAAACTAATAAGTGTTAACCGGATCAATATCAACTTCCAAACGAACATTAATTTTCTTGCCTTCTATTATATATTGGCCGATGGCCAGTAACAAACTACCATTCGTTGACTTTAAAGTAATACCATAACGATACTGCCCACGCAGGCGGAATATTGGACACGGAGCCGGCCCCAAAACCTTGACATCATGATTTCCGGGCTGCTGCTGCAAATAATTGTGAACTTTTTCGGCTGCTGCCGTTATACCATCCCGGGCCTGTTCCCGGTCCTCGCTCCAGGCAACAATCTTCAGTATTCGGGTAAAAGGAGGATAATCGAGTCTGGCTCGTTCCATTATTTCATCCCGGTAAAAACCAGGATAGTCATGATGCCTGATATGCTGGAGGACAGGATGATCCGGCTCATAGGTCTGGATCAACACCTGTCCGGGAATCTGCCCGCGTCCAGCCCGTCCAGCTACCTGTGAAAGCAGTTGATAAGCCCGCTCGGCGGCGCGAAAATCCGGTAAATTAAACAAACTATCGGCAGCCAATACCCCCACCAGTGAAACCGATGGAAAATCAAAGCCCTTGGCTACCATTTGGGTCCCTACCAGCACATCAATCTCACGGTTGTTCATCGCATCGATGATCTGGCGGTGACTGTGTTTGCCACGGGTGGTATCCATATCCATGCGCGCAATCCGGGCTGCCGGCAGCAGTCCTTTCAAAGCTTCCTCCACCCGTTCGGTTCCGGTACCAAACTGACGGATGTAGCTGCTGCCGCATACCGGGCATACGGCGGGGTAGGCTGCAGTCTGCCCACAATAGTGACATACCATCTGATGGGCCGATTGGTGGTAAGTCATGGCCACTGAACAGTGGGTACATTCGACCCGGTAACCACAGGCACGGCAGAGAACAAAACTGGCAAAGCCCCGACGATTAATAAAAATGATCGCCTGCTCATTGCGCTCGATGGCCCCCTGCAGTCCGGCCTGTAACTGATTGGAGAACATAGACCGGTTGCCTGACCGCAGTTCCTCCCGCATATCAACAACTTCCACCTGGGGCATAGGCCGGCCCCCAATCCGGTGTTCCAGGCTGAGCAGCCCTGTCTCCCCGCTAACCGCCCGATGGTAACATTCCAAAGAGGGAGTAGCCGAACCATAAACCAGCAGCCCGCCGTTTCTCTCGGTTCTCCACCGAGCAGCCTCGGCAGCATGGTAACGAGGTATTTCCTCCTGCTTGAAACTGGGTTCCTGTTCCTCATCGATAATAATCAGGCCCAGGTTAGTCACCGGAGCAAAGATCGCTGAGCGTGGTCCTAACACTACCCGCGCTTCTCCCCGCAGCAAACGCTGCCAGGATATCATGCGCTCACCGGCACTCATCCGGCTGTGCCAAATCGCCAATTGGTTTCCCAGCCGGGCGGAAAAGCTGGTAATTAAATGCTCAGTCAGACCTATTTCCGGTACCAGAACCAGGCAGGCTTCACCCCGCTTAAGCCGACTGTTGATTAACTGCAGATAGACTTCTGTTTTACCGCTACCGGTAACCCCGTGTAACAATGCTTCTCCCCGTCGGTCAGCGATTTGGTTAATAACCAACTGCTGCTCAGGCGTTGGTTGCAGCGGCGCGCTTAACTGTTCATCCGGCTTGATCTCCTGAAGCAGCCCCTTGGCAACCAGGTTCTGCAACCGAAGGCCGGGAAATCTGCCTTTAATCTCATTTTCACTGCCGGTTCCCTCTTCAAGAAGCCACGCATACAAATCAGCCTGCCGAGGAGCACGCCGCTTAAGCTGCTGCCAGAATGATTCCGCCAGTGGCTGAACGGTAAAAAAGCGAGTAAGGTGAACATTACTGTGATAACTGCCTTCCGATACCAGGGTTTCTTCCGTCAGCAAATCCGCCAATAACTGCTGCCCTAATACCTTTCGGGCCTGGGTTACAGTAATTGGTTCTCCGGCAGCTAAACGGTTAAAAAACATACCCAAGTTGGGATAACTGTCTCCCAACAATAACAAGTCGAGATCACTGCCGCCCCAGCTGATCTGCTGTTGTTTTTTCTTCTTCAGAGAAGCTGGAACCATTATGCGGAGTGATTGCGCCACTGAGCATAAGTAACGGCCTGACATCCATTCACCCATCGCCAACAATTCCTCGGTTAATACCGGCCCGTCTAAATCAAGCAGACGCAGAACAGGCTTTAGGTCCTCCTGGGTGCCATCTTCAACTGCGCGTACATATCCTTCCACCTCACGGGGTCCGAGGGGTATCAGCACCCGGCATCCCGGCTGCAGCTTCTCCTCCAGTTCTGTCGGTACCAGATAGGTAAAGAGCCGATCGAGACGTGGTGAAGGAATATCAGCATAAACATGCGCTAACATAATTTCAGCCCTCAATACAAAAAAGGCGGGGTAAGCCCGCCTTTACTAATCAACAGAAAATAACCCCATTTACAGCGCTGCCGCTTTTTTAATGGCTGCTGCTTTGTCGGTTTTTTCCCAGCTGAATTCTGGTAACATACGGCCAAAATGGCCATAAGCAGCCGTCTTCTGGAAAATGGGCCGCCGCAGATCAAGATCTCGAATGATAGCAGCGGGGCGCAGATTAAAATGCTCCTTGATTAATTTTATAATCTGGCTGTCACTTAATTTACCGGTACCAAAGGTATTAACACTGATCGAAACTGGTTCAGCCACACCGATGGCATAAGCCAGCTGAATCTCCAACTGATCGGCCACCCCGGCAGCGACCATATTTTTCGCTACCCAGCGAGCAGCATAGGCAGCCGAGCGATCAACCTTGGTGGGATCTTTGCCCGAAAAAGCACCACCGCCATGGCGCGCCATTCCGCCATATGTATCGACGATAATCTTACGTCCGGTCAGTCCGGAGTCAGCGGCAGGGCCACCAACCACAAAGCGGCCAGTAGGATTAACAAAATACTTGGTTTGGCTGTCAAGCATATGTTCAGGAATTATCGGCCGGATAACTTTTTCCAGTATATCCTGCCGAATAGTCTCTATGGCAGCATCAGGACTGTGCTGAGTTGATATTACCACGGTGTCAACCCGAACCGGACGATTGCCTTCATATTCCACGGTAACCTGACTCTTGCCATCGGGACGAAGGTAGGGAACATCCAGGTTCCTGCGCACATCAGCCAGCTGTTTGGCGAGTTTATGTGCCAGGGTTATTGACAGAGGCATCAATTCCGGTGTCTCATTAGTGGCATAACCGAACATCATCCCCTGGTCTCCGGCACCAATGGCATCTATATCCTGGTCCTTCATGGCCCCCGTTTTAGCTTCCAGAGCTTTATCTACGCCCATGGCGATATCCTGTGACTGTTCATCAATGGAAGTTATCACTGCACAAGTATCGGCATCAAACCCATATTTGGCCCTGGTATATCCGATATCGCGAATCGTATTGCGTACGACCCGGGGAATGTCTACATAACAATTGGTGGTAATTTCACCAGCCACCAAAACTAAGCCGGTAGTTACCAGCGTTTCAGCTGCTACCCGTCCCATTGGGTCACTGGCCAATATTGCATCCAGAATTGCATCCGATACCTGATCGGCTACTTTATCAGGGTGCCCTTCAGTTACTGATTCTGAAGTAAATAGTTTTCTCTCCACCCCACGTCACTCCTTCCAATATTTCTGGTCTGGCTCGGTTACGGTCTTTAGAGTGCACTTCCATTCATTAATAAGGCCAATTGATCCAGTACAGCGCTGGCCACTTCCCGTTTACTCATCAGCGGCAGTGCTTTAACCTCCCCATTACGATACATGATGCTCACCACATTGGTATCCGAAGCAAATCCGGCACCCGCCATGGTTACATCATTGGCTACCAGCAAATCCAAATTCTTTTTCTTCATTTTGGCAGCACCATTAATCAATAAATCCTGGGTTTCGGCCGCGAATCCTACTAATAAGCGCTGCCCCTTGTTCTCTCCCAATTGGGCTAAAATATCAGGATTACGCGTTAAATTTATTACCAAATCGTCATCTTGTTTTTTGATTTTATGATCGGCGCATTCTTCGGGACGATAATCAGCAACGGCTGCTGCCCCGATAACTACCTGACATTCCTCGTAATGTTTGAGTACTTCTGCATACATATCCCGGGCTGATCGCGTACGATAACAGGCGACTCCCGGGGGGGTGGGCAAATTGGTCGGACCACTGACCAGAGTAACCTCGGCTCCCCGCAATGCTGCCTGTTCTGCTATGGCATAACCCATCTTTCCTGTACTACGGTTTGATATGTAGCGAACCGGGTCTATATCCTCACAGGTAGGCCCGGAAGTGACTAATATTTTAATGTCCTTTAAATCATGCTGGTCCTGCATAAGAGCTACAACCTGATCATATATGTCATCAATGGCCGGGAGGCGCCCCTTGCCTTTTACCCCGCAGGCTAATTCACCCTCCGCCGGCTCCATTACCCGGTAGCCCAGTTCGGCCAGGCGGGCGATGTTCTGCTGGGTGGCGGGGTGCTCATACATGTTGGTATTCATAGAAGGCACAACCAATACTGGAGCCCGGGTAGCCAAAGTAATGGCGGTAAGCAGGTTATCCGCCAGCCCGTAAGCCAGCTTGGCTATAGTATTCGCAGTCGCAGGAGCAATTACCATCAAATCCATGTCGGTAGCGAGTCCAATATGCTGTACTTTCCAGCGGGACTGTTCCGAAAAGACACCAGTTAATACTGGGTTACCGCTTAAAGTCCGCATGGTTAACGGAGTTATAAATTCGGTAGCTGCTGGGGTCATTATGACGTGAACATCATAACCTTCTTTGGTCAAACGACTAACCAGGTCTGCCAGTTTGTATGCACCGATTCCTCCGCAGACCCCCACCGCAACTGTTTTCACGGTAATTCTCCTCTTCTACTTTTCCGTTTCCTCAGTAATAATTTTCAGGCGTCCCGAGGTTATTTCACCGAGAGCCCGGGTTACCATGGCCGATAACCGATAGTTCTCGTCCTTTTTATGCACCTCGGACAAGGAACGAGCCCGCTGCGCGGCAGCCACCACTACGGCATACTTGCTGTCTGAAACTGCCATCAATTCATTGTTTGAGGGGGGGAACATCAGCATTCCTCCTTTATTCTTTGTACCCGGCAGCGTTCGGCTTCGACAATTGCCAATACTTTGGCGGTTGCCTTTTCTACCTCATCATTGACCACCAGGTAATCATAATCTACATAACATTTAATTTCTTCCGGGTATTCGGCCAGCCGCCGGGCAATATCCTCGGGTTTATCCTTACCCCGACCGGTAATTCGGTTACATAGTTCTTCCTGACTGGGAGGAGCAATAAAAACAAAAACCCCTTCAGGGTATCTTTGCTTGACCTGCATCGCCCCCTGGATATCTATTTCCAACAATACATCGTGTCCGGTCTCCAACTGTTCATAAACAAATTTACGCGGGGTACCGTACCAGTTATTATAAACCAAAGCCCATTCCAAAAGTTCATCCTGGTCTCTGAGAGCCGCAAATTCCTCGCGTGATACAAAAAAGTATTCCTTGCCATTGGTTTCTCCGGTTCGCGCTGACCGGGTAGTTACTGAAACTGAAAACATAAGATTATTAGTACGTTCGACCACTCTGGTGTTGATGGTACCTTTTCCCACTCCCGAAGGTCCAGAAACAACAAACAGAATACCTTGCCTGTGTTCAAACATTGCGGTTAAACATCCTCATTACTTTCCTTGACCGTAAGGCGATTGGCCACCGTTTCCGGTTGCACTGCCGACAGGATTACATGACTGCTGTCAGTCATAATGACTGCCCGTGTGCGCCGCCCATAAGTGGCATCTATCAACATTCCTTTGTCGCGGGCTTCTTGAATAATTCTTTTAATGGGGGCAGATTCCGGACTGACTATCGCCACGATACGGTTAGCAGCTACAATGTTGCCAAAACCAATGTTTACCAGCTTGATATCCATACCGGTTCACCTCCCGTGATTTGTTCTGGATTATTCTATATTCTGTACTTGTTCCCTTATCTTTTCCAATTCAGCTTTCACTTCTACGGTAAGCTGTGAAATTTTCAAATCATTAGCCTTGGAACCTATGGTATTAATCTCCCGAAACATTTCTTGAATCAGAAAATCGCATTTACGGCCTACCGGTTGGTTACTGTCCAGTAAATCCTCTAACTGTAAAGAATGGCTGCGCAGTCTGACAATTTCTTCAGTAATACTGGCTTTATCCGCCAGCAGCGCAACTTCCTGCGCTAAACGGCTTTCGTCCAAAGTAGTGTCACCCAGCAGATCAGCCAGACGTTTTCTTAAGCGTTCGCCATACTCACGTACCACCTGGGGACTGCGCTCTTCAATCGTATCAACTAACTGCCGGATATATAAATCCCGATCTTTAATATCTGCTACCAGATTACGTCCTTCTCTGAGGCGCATTTGTGTAAAATCGGCGACAGCTGCATCTAATGCCCTTGCAGCCACCGCCCAGATAACATCCAGGTCCTCTTCCGCTTCGTCCAGCGTAAAGACATCAGGTAACCTGAATAACTCAATTATGCTTAAATCCGGCGATATTTCCAGACTATCCGCCAAATCCTTCAACGACATATAATAAGCTATTGCTAATTCCTTGTCAACCTTAATATCTCGGGTTTGCTCGCCAGTCTGCTCAACATTAAGGGAAATCTCCACCCGTCCCCGTGATACTGAATCTTTGACCATATCCCGGACCCTATCTTCCAGTCCCTGATATCGACGGGCAGTACGGAAACCCATATCAAAATAACGATGATTAACCCCTTTTAGCTCTACGGTGACTGAATAACCCATATCCAGGCATTCACCTTTGCCATACCCGGTCATACTCATGACCATTACCAGTTCCACCTTTCATCTCTATCTCAATTTCTTGGTTTCTCTTAATCGCTATCGGTTTAAATCCACCTGGCAGCATTTTAACATTACTTCATTGATTATACTGCATATGACCCCATGTTTTCACAGGGTTAGTCAAAGTAAGTTGGTTAATCACCCTTTAGGATTAACTCTGTCGGTTTCTCTATGCACGACATCTCTGCCTTTGGTCAAAATAATCACTATTAACTAACCGTAAATGGGCCTACTTTTAGCACACTTGTCTAAAGCCCTCTCCAATAAACATCATTTCATGTTTTTACTACATTTTATTACATTTTATGGTTGTACTTCTTATGGCAAATAGTTATATTGGCAATAGATAATCACCGACTGATATTGGATGGAAGTCAAGTTTTATCCATACTTTTTCTCTGACTAAAACCGGTGAAAAGCTGCCATATTAAATATGTATCATAATTATAATATTGTTAATTTTTCGATTATTTGGGTAAGGGGGATCTATAATGTTAGATTGTATTTTTAGAGAATCAGCAGAAGAATTATTACGTCTGAGTCCGGAAAATCTTAATGGTTACATTGCCAGTGAGGAAACGATTGATTATTTTTGTGAGATGTTTATACGGCTTCGCCCCAAGTATCAGCCTGCAGATACCAAGGTTACCGGCGGATATAAGGCCTATGTACTGGCCCAGATATGATCTTAACTGAACCAGTTTAATCTTGTGCGCCTAAAAGGCAGTAATTTTGAAGCCTGGTTTGTTTTCCGTTTTCGACTAAGGGTGTCAACTTGATATTCGGACTGCAGCTGATGGAGTGCATCTTTTACCTGACGAGAATCGGGCTTCAGCGAACGAGCTTTCAGTAAATCATCCAGGGCGGTATATGGATTACCCTGCCGCAGGTAAACCAACCCCCGGTAGTAAAAGGCTTCGAACAACTGTGAATTTAAAGCACAAGCCTGATCTAAATCCTGCAGGCTTTCGTTGTACTGCCCTAAAACATAATAGAGATAACCCCGATTATAGTAAATGCTGGCTCGGTGGGGGTTGATTGCCAGTATTTCCGTGTAACAGTCGATGGCATTTTGACTTTGCCCTCTGGCATTAAAAACCTGAGCTTTTAAGCTCAGGGCGTCAATATTATCGCCCTGCATTGCTAACATATAATCAATATCGATCAAAGCTGCCTCATCATTGCCATGGTTATAAAAATAACGAGCCCGGGCTAACCGATAGCCGAAATGTTCAGGTACCATACTTAATGCCTGGTTATAGCCGGCTAATGCCTGTTCTCCCTGTCCATTACGCCGATAATGCTCCGCCTTAGCAAAAATCCCCGCCGCTTTTTTCTTTTGCTGGATCTGGCGATCAGTTCCTTTTCGCTGCTCCAAGCTTACTCCTCCCACCCGACATTCCAGCATCAATTTTTCTATACTGCTGGTAATTAAATAGTAAACCTTCCGCTATCTTCCTTCAATAGGCGATCTGCGCCATCCCTCTTCTTCGATTCTTATGCAGTATAATTGAATCGACCATGTAAGAAATTCTTAAGAAATATGCTCATATTTTTGTAATCTAATCCCCCTAAGCTACAGGTATAAGCTCTGGGGTTTACAGCTTCATCGGGGAGGGGGTGAACATTTTGCAGCGGCAGCGGATACTGGTAGTCGATGACGATCGAGAAATCGTGAAAGCCATTGCCATCAACCTGCAAAACGAGGGGTATGGAGTTTTATGCGCCTATGATGGCCTGCAGGCACTAGAATTGATAAGCAGCAACGAGATTCATCTGGTAATCCTGGATGTAATGATGCCAAAGCTGGATGGGCTGTCGACAACCTTAAAACTGCGGGAAGCAAAAAACATACCGATTATTATCCTTTCAGCAAAATCAGAAGATACAGACAAAATACTTGGTCTGTCCATGGGTGCGGATGATTATGTTACCAAACCCTTTAACACCATGGAACTAATGGCTCGGGTAAAATCACAGCTCCGTCGTTATCTAACCCTGGGCGATGTGAATCAACCAATTAGGCCCAACCTTCTTAAGTCGGGGGTATTATGCTTCGACTTGGAAAGCCATACCTTAACAGTTGATGGTGACCCGGTTAAGCTTACAGCTACCGAAACGAAAATTGTTGAGCTGCTCATGCGTACTCCCGGACGTATCTTCCCCGCCGAAGAAATCTATGCCCGGATCTGGTTAGAACCGGGATTTGGGGTAGAAAACACGGTGATGGTACATATCCGCCGTATCCGGGAAAAAATCGAGATTAACCCCAAAGAGCCGAAATATTTAAAGGTGGTATGGGGAATTGGATACAAGATTGAGAAATACTAGACC
>JBLNAA010000070.1:0-5064 GCA_050259135.1 Methylocystaceae bacterium
CGCTTAAGGTAGAGGAAAAGTATCTGCAACAGATGTTCCGTACTCCAGAGTTTGTAAGCAGGGCTAAGGAGTTCTTTAAAACTGGTTTTTAAAATGAACTTAAAAAAGGGGATCGGTAATCTGAGCTGAACCCCTGAATACGGACACTGAATTAAAGGGCCTCCTATGGTAGAATTCAAACAATATCATAGGGGGCTTTTATTATGGCAGGAAAAAAAGGAAAAAGACATTTTGGTTCAGCCATTATTGATGAAGTATTGCAGATGAAAGCAACAGGAATCACTCACCGGGAAATTAGTGAACGCTTTGGCTTTGAGAACAAGAAGGTAATCGATAAACTAATTGAACGTTACAACAGAAAGCAGCGTCAATTGGAGTTGGGAGTTATCCCTCGTACTATTGGCCGCCCTCGCAAGAATGAGATGAATACGGCGGAGGCCAAAGATGTACTGATTTAGGCAGCTACAGATGGAAAACGATCTTTTACGTTCTTTTCTCTCCGTAGTTGGAAAGAGGTGAGGTCATCACTAAAATATAGCGTCATCTATCGATTTAAAGACAAATACCCAATTAAACAGATGTGCGAATTCTTCCAGGTGTCACGAAGTGGTTATTATGCCTGGGTTAAACGGATCGGCCAGGAAGATAAGGACAAGTGGATTGCTGATCTTATCTGTGAATGCCAGTATAAAAACCATAAAACGTATGGCTATCGGCGTGTAGGGATATGGCTTCTACGTGAATACGGACTGATCCTCAATCACAAGACAGTGTTGAGGATAATGAGTAAATATCAACTTCAATCTGAAATCCGTCGTCGTCGAAAATATCAGCAAAACAGTCAGGTCATACATAAATATGAGAACCTATTAAACAGGAATTTTACAGCCGAAAAGCCTAACCAGAAATGGGTAACAGATATCTCCTATATTCACACAAAGCAAGGGGTTTTGTATCTTTCCATGATTAAGGACTTATATGACGGGTTCATTGTTCACTACGAAACAGGAACTGAGCAAACTACGGGACTGGTGACCAAAACCATTAAAAGTGCATTGAAAAAAGAAGCGGTCGCTGATGGACTAGCCCTCCACAGCGACCAGGGGTTTCAATATACTTCCACCGCATATTTCAACCTGAGTCAAGAGTATGGCTTCAAGCCATCGATGTCAAGGCGAGGAAACTGCTTGGACAATGCCTGTGCGGAAAGCTTCTTTGGTGCCCTGAAAGCCGAGTGTATCCACCGGCGTAAACTAGCTACCTACGAGGAAGCAAGAAACCTACTTAACGATTATATAAGTTACTATAACTATGACCGAATCCAGCTAAAAACAAAGCTGACACCGTATGAAAGACGATGCCAGCCTGTGTAATTTCAAGGAATTCTAAGATAGGCCCCTTTTAATCGTGTCTACCAGACGGGGTTCAGCTCAAATCAGCCGATCCCTCTTTTGGACGTATAATTTGCACTCCTGGTAGAGTTTTATTCGGGTTGTATCTTGATTATCTCTGTTTTACCGTCGTAATCCACTTTTGCATCTAAAGCTTCACTTACAAAGCGTAAAGGCACTACTGTTCGGTTATTTATTGTTTTAGCCGGAACATCTAAAGTTGCTGGTTTACCATTAACAGTAGCCTGTTTGCTGCCTATTTTCATTTCTACAATGTTGTCACCCTTCATTACTGTCACGGTCTGGGTTTCATCATCATACCCCACGCTTGCACCGAGTGATTCAGCAACTGCACGGAAAGGAACGAGCGTACGGTTTTGTTCTACCAGTGGTTTAGTATCAAATTCAGGTTTTACCCCGTTAACAAATACTTTGGGACCGGTTATACCACTTTGCTGGTAGATTTCTCCGGCCTTTTCAAATATGGCGTCATTGCCGGGAGCTATAGCTATTGCTTTTTCAATATCACTAACTGCTGCCGATTTATCTCCGGCTTTAATTTCCAGAGTGGCTGCGTAAGCTTGAACCAGCGCATCCGGGAATTTGCTTAACGGATCTTTTAGCTTGCTGGCAGCTTCCTTATAATCACCGGCATCGGCTAGCTTTTTAACTTCAATAAACAAGGGATTTGGATTAGCTGTTACTGCTGTATCTGTGAGGATAGTCGGCAGATCTTCGATAATATCAATTCCGGAGTCATTATTAGTGCTTTCGGGTACGGCTTTACCAGCTGCTTTTGCCTCTAGTTGAGCTTTATAAAGCAAAGGAGCCGAGCCTTCTGCCTTGGCAAAAGGAGCCTGAGGATCACTTAGTACTTCGGCTGCTTCCTTATATTTGCCCTGCTGTTCAAGTTCATAGGCTTTGCTAATCCAGGAACTATCGGCAGCACCCTCAGACAATTTCACCAGTTTGCTGCCCATATCATCAGGGGGAGCCACGGGTATGTCACTGATATCATCAATGGTTTTACCTGCTGCTTTAGCTTCCAATAAAGATTTATAAATCAGGGGGGGAGAACCTTCTGCTTGTGCAAAAGGAGCATTGGGATCGCTTAAAACCTCAGCTGCTTCCTTGTACTTTCCTTGTTTTTCCAAATCCTGAGCTTTGGTAATCCAGGGATTACCCGGAGCCCCCTGAGACATCTTAACCAGGGTTTCACCCATGTCAGAAGGGTTAGTTGTCATTAAAGCTTGAGCAGGACCAGATACACCATAAGGATTCCCCATAGGACCGAACTTGCCGCCATTAAGTCCCTTGATGATATCTTTAGTAGTATCATCAAGCTTGATTTCTCCTTTAAGAGCCTTGGCGAAATCTTCGGGCTTTACATTATCGGGAAGGGTTATACCAAGTTTATCTGGATCAAAGTCGGAGAGAACCTGGTCAACAGACATGCCTTCCGGTATTTTGACAAGTGTGCCAGGCATATAGGAAGTCCCGCTCATCATGCCGGGAACACCAACCGGTCCCTGTATACCGGTACCGCCAGGACCAATGCCGCTGTCGTTTATATTGCTGCCATTTTGGCCCATCATGCTGCCGCTAAAGATATCAGAACCGCCAAATACACCCGCTCCCATGCCTGTGCCGATTGACATTCCTCCAGGCATACCGGTGCTGCCAGAGATTCCACCGGGCATACCCGTTCCATTCTGGGTGCTGCCAGATAATCCCGGATTAAAACCGCTGCCAAAGCCGGGAACACTCATACCTCCGCTACCAGGGCTGCTCATTCCGCCAGGGCCACTCATGCCACCGCTGGGACCACCACCACTGCCGCCAGGGCCGCTCATGCCACCACTGGGGCCACCACCACCCCCACTGGGGCCACCACCGCCCCCACTGGGGCCACCACCGCCCCCGCCGCCACCGCCACCAGGCTGTGCAATTGCGGAATTAACGAAAGGGAAGACCACCGTAAATGAGGTTGTTAAAAGCAGAAAGGCTACCAGTATAACCAGACTAGCTTGGGGCTTTCTCATTAACCATACACCTCCGAACTTAGAAAAACTTAGCAGGTTTTAATTAGGTCAATACACACAACCTACACAGAACCTACACACAATTTACACATTATCCCCCCAAAATTATGACAACTATGAGTTATATATTTTTGAAGCAGGGGTATGGTTATTTAATTTTGACAATGAGAATGGTGCTGGGATAGAAAGGCCTTGCGGAATAGCCACAAATTGCATATCCGCCATCGGTGGTTTGGCGGATACATTCGCCAAACTGATCAAAAGGTAAGGCTATGATTTTTTGCCAAATCACTTTACCCTGTTGATCTAGTTTAACAGCAAATAAATCATAATCATTTAAAACAGTGTCCTGAGTATACCCGGTAATAATCCATTCATCATCTTTAGTGGAAGTAATATAGTTAGCTCCACTGTTGCCGTCCAAAGGTATCGTTTTCTCCCAGATAACCTTTCCGGTGTTATTAACTTTCAATACGTATATGTGGTTACAGCTGCTATTTGCAGTACGGGTGCTGCCGGCAAGTACAATGCATTTATCGGAAGTACAACAGATAGAGTCGGTACGGGCAATCCCCTGGCCCGGGTACTGCCTTTGCCATTCTACGGTGCCGTGAGGACTAACCTTATAAAGTAATGCTGCTGTATTGTTATTAGTCCCGCCTTCACCACATAAATATATAAATCCATTTGGTTGAGACGCTGCGCAATAGGTAAACTCATTACCCTCAGTTTTAATAGTTTTGTCCCATAGTACTTCACCATTAAGAGTTACCTTGATTATCCTGGTATCGGAAGCAGAAATCGGAGTTCTATTTGAATATTGCCAACCCGCAAGATAAAAGCAGGTATTGTCACTGCTGGTTATTGTGGTACCCCAATTACCCCCGGGTGCTGAATAGGTATTAGCCCAAGTGATATTACCTTTGTCGTCAGTTCGGGCTGCCCACATATTACCTCCATTGATAAAAAACTTACCGCGTTGATAATTGACCTGCCCCCCGCTTCCTCCTCCGACGATAAAACCTCCCTGAGAAAGGGAGAGTAATGAGACCCCCATACTATTCGGATACACAGTAAAGGTTTTTTCCCAAACCAGTTCCCCTTTGCTGTTAAGTTCTGCCAAATAAGTGCTGGCGGCTTTGGAAGGTACAGATGTGCTACCAGTAACCGTACATCCGCCCCCTGTAACCGGTTGCAGAGAATAAGCCCAACTCCAGCTGGTTTTGCCCAGATATTTTATCCATATGATTTCAGGGGAAACGATGGCTATAAGTGGCTGTCGGTTAAGAGTGGGAAGTAGCATAGTGCAGCAAGTAAACACCGTTAGAATGATTATCCGCAGCATAAATCGATAGGGAAGTGGCCTCATCAAGAGGAAAACACCTCTCTTCAAACGACTATTTCTATAGAATTAGGCTGGCGCATAGTTCTGGGTAGGTGCGATGCAGGATGATATCCTGGCCTACCTCGCAGCCGCAGCCGATCAGGTGATCTTCTACGGTTTTTTCCGCCAAAGCGGGAGTATTGTTCTGCTGGCTGAGATGGGCCAGAAAGACATGGGCACCGCTCGGTAAACCAATACTTCCCAGCAGGCGGGCACAGTCCTGGTTCGATAGGTGACCGACCTGGCT